>NZ_JBHVST010000096.1:0-41783 GCF_042885015.1 Streptomyces sp. NPDC058086
GGCATGGGCTCGGTGTTCTGGTCCCGCTCCTACTTCGCAGGCTCGTGCGGTGGCGCACCGCTCACGGTAATCCGTCAGTACATCGAGCAGCAGAATCGCCCGCTCTAAAGTGCAGGTCAGAGCAGTCTTAGGATGCATTCCCTCCCCGGCTGAAGCCGGGGATACCCTGCAAGATCACGATGGACGTCCAGCGCGACATCGTGGGCATCGCGGACGACGGCTCCGGATATCTGCCGCGTCTGCGCAGTGCGATCGACGGTGCCCGCGCGGCGGGTATCCCCGTGATCTACGTGGTCATCGAGTTACGGCCGGGCGATCCGGAAGTCAGCACTCGCAACAGGGTGCTCACCGCCGCAGTGCGGGCCGGCCTGTTCACCGAGGGCGACCCCGGCACCGAGATCCACCACGACATCGCGCCCCAGCAGGGCGACGTCGTGGTCACCAAGAGGCGTGGGAGCGCGTTCTCGGGCAGCGACTTCGACCTGGTACTCAGGGCTCGTGACATCGACAGCCTTGTTCTCACCGGCATCGCCACCAGCGGTGTGGTGCTGTCCACCCTGTGCCACGCGATCGATCTGGACTTCGACCTCACCGTCCTGGCGGATGCCTGCCTCGACACCGACCCCGAGGTGCACCGGATCCTCACCGAAAAGCTGTTCCCGCAGTGGGCGGATGTCGTCGCCGTCGAGGACTGGCTCAAGGCCATCGCACAGCGGTAGCGGGAGACCGTCCGGACCCTCGCGTGCGGGTCAGGACGGCCTGGCCGCCACCGGCCGTCGGCGGTCACGGAATCCCTGCCACTCGGTGCCACTCGGTCTCGCTCGGCTCTCGGCACAGGTGTCATGAAGGCGATCGCGATCATTCCATGCGGCCTTTGCCCACCGGCAGACGGTTCGAGCGCCGATCGACGCCGTCAACCGCCCCCACGACCCGGCAGGGAACCTCACGCATCCCCGGACGGCGGAGCCGTGCTCCCCCGCACCACCAGCTTCGTGGGGACGAGCGTGGTGCCGTGTTCCGGCCCGCCGTGGCGCATCCGCCGCAGGACACCCTCGACGCACAGGCGTCCCACCTCGGCGAAGTCCTGGTGGACCGTGGTCAGCGGCGGCAGGAAGGAGCCGGCCTCGGGGATGTCGTCGAAGCCGATGACGCTGACGTCGTCGGGGATCTTCCGGCCGCGTTCGTGCAGGGCCCGCAGGAGGCCCAGTGCCATCTGGTCGTTGGCGGCGAACACCGCCGTGCAGTCGCGCTCGTCGGCGAGCCGCAGGCCCGCGCGGTAGCCGGACTCCGCCGACCAGTCGCCGCGCACGAGAGGCGGCGGGACGCGGCCCGCCTCGGTCAGGGCGGCGTGCCAGGCATCGGTGCGGCGCTGCGCCGCGAAGGACTCCTCGGGCCCGGCCAGATGCCAGACCGTGCTGTGGCCGAGGTCCAGAAGGTGGCGTACGGCGGCCCGGGCTCCCCCGGCCTGGTCGGTGTCGACCACCGCGTAGCGGTCGCCCGCGTCCGAGTCGGCGACGACGACCTGCACATGCGGGGGCAGTGAGATGGTCGCCGCGTCGAGCAGATGCACCTCCATGATGGCGATGACGGCGTCGACGGCGAGTTCCCCGAGCCGGGAGAAGGCGCCGCGCACCTCGTCCTGGGTGGGCACGGCGACCGGCAGCAGCGTGACGGCGTAGCCCTCCTGCGCCGCGGAGGTCGCGATCGCCTCCAGGGTGCGCATGTTGCCCGTGGTGGAGAGGTTGAAGGTGATGACGCCGATGGTGCGGAACTCACCGCGCTTGAGGGCCCGGGCTGCGCTGTTGGGCCGGTAGCCCAGTTCCTTCATCGCCGCCAGCACCTGTTCACGGGTCTCCTCGTTCACACCCGCGTAACCGTTGGAGACGCGGGAGACCGTCTGCGAGGAGACCCCGGCCAGGCGTGCGACATCCGCCATGGACGCGGTCTGCGTGCGACCCACCGCCCGTTTTCCCTTGCGCCCGCGGGACCGTTCCGTCCCCGTCGAGGCACTGTCCGCAGTGTCCACCCGTCTCCTTTGTTGCCCGGGTCGCCGTTTCGTCAGACGACCCTTGACCACCGACATTGGCGCAGTGTAGACATGCCGCCATCAGATGTTTACGTAAACATAACAGCCCTCGACGCGAAGGGGGACGGCATGTTTACGTAAACATCGCGACGGCGTGAGACGCCGGTTCCGAGATGGACGAGCGAGGAACGACATGACGACGCTTCAACCCCCTGCGGCCGTGCCACGGCGCCCGGACCGGCCTCCGAAAAGGGACCGCCGCTCCTGGACAGGATGGGGGTTCATCGGCCCCTTCGCGGTGGTCTTCGCCTTCGTCTTCCTGGCTCCGATCGCCTATTCGATCTACCTCAGCCTCTTCCGCGACAAGCTCATCGGGGGAACGTCCTTCGTCGGCCTGGACAACTACAAGCAGGCTCTCCAGGACGACCAGTTCTGGTCCTCCTTGGAGCGGGTCTCACTGTTCCTGCTGATCCAGGTGCCGATCATGCTGGGGATCGCCCTGCTCGTCGCACTCGCGCTGGACAGCGGCCGTCTGTACGGCAGGAACTTCTTCCGGATCTCGATCTTCCTGCCGTACGCGGTGCCCGCCGTGGTCGCCACCCTGATGTGGGGCTTCATGTACGGCACCCGGTTCGGCCTGGTGGGTGACATCAACAGCGCCTTCGACGTCACCCTGCCCGACCCGCTCTCCGCGAACCTGGTCCTGGCGTCGATCGGCAACATCGTCACCTGGGAGTTCGTGGGCTACAACATGCTGATCTTCTACTCCGCGCTGCGGGTCATCCCGAACTCGCTGTACGAGGCCGCGGAGATCGACGGCGCCGGGCAGATCCGCATCATCTCGGCCATCAAGCTCCCCGCCATCCGCGGCGCCCTGGTCATCGCGACGATCTTCTCGATCATCGGCAGCTTCCAGCTCTTCAACGAGCCGAGCATCCTGCGGCCCCTGGCACGCAACGCCATCACGACGGACTACACCCCGAACTACTACACGTACTCACTGTCCTTCAACGGACAGCAGCACAACTACTCCGCGGCGGTCGCCATCATCATGGGGCTGATCACCATGGTCATCGCCTATGTCGTGCAGCTCCGCGGCATGCGCAAGGGAGCGTGACCCGATGAGCAGCACGAGCAGCCCCGTCACCACCGCCTCCCCGCCCCCGTCCGCCGAGTCCGGCGGTTCCAAGAACACGCCCCGACTGCGCACGCGACGCAAGCACACGCCCGGGCGCCCCAAGCGCAGCATTCTGCTGACCGTGCTCACCGGCCTGATCATGCTCTACACCGTGGTGCCCCTGGTGTGGCTGATCATCAGCGCCACCAAGACCCAGGACGGGCTCGCCACCTCGTCCGGCCTGTGGTTCAGCCACAAGTTCGCCCTCTGGGAAAACATCCACGACACGTTCACGTACCACGACGGCATCTTCGTCCGCTGGCTGCTGAACACCCTGCTGTACGTCGTGCTCGGCGCCGGCGGCGCGACCCTCCTGGCGATCCTGGGCGGCTACGCGCTGGCGAAGTTCAACTTCCCCGGAAAGCGCGCCGTCTTCGCCGTGGTCATCGGTGCCGTCGCTGTCCCGGGCACGGCCCTGGCGGTGCCCACCTTCCTGATGTTCAGCAAGATGGGACTGACGGACACGCCGTGGGCGGTGATCATCCCCTCACTCGTCTCGCCCTTCGGTCTGTACCTGATGTGGGTCTTCGCCACCGAGGCCATCCCCACCGAGCTGATGGAGGCCGCCCGCATCGACGGAGCGGGCGAGATCCGCACCTTCTTCCAGGTCGCCATGCCGCTGCTCGCCCCGGGCACCGTGACCGTCCTGCTGTTCACCACGGTCGCCACCTGGAACAACTACTTCCTGCCGCTGATCATGCTCAAGGACCCGAACTGGTACCCCCTGACCCTGGGCCTGGACGCCTGGAACTCCCAGGCCCAGACGATCGGTGGCGACGTGATCTTCAACCTGGTGATCACCGGTTCGCTGCTCACCATCGTGCCGCTGATCGCCGCGTTCCTGCTGCTGCAGAAGTACTGGCAGTCCGGGCTCGCCGCCGGAAGCGTCAAGGAATAGCCCGCCCTCAGGCCCCCACCCCCCGCAGCCTCACCTCTTTCACCCTCACCCTGTCCCACCCATAAGAAGTCCCGCCCACGAAGAAGTGGAAGCACCTCCATGCGCAGAACCACCGGCCGCCTGCTGCGCGGCTTCGCTCTCCTCTCCGTCCTCGCCCTGGGGGCGACCGCCTGCGGAGGCTCCGACGACAGCAGCTCGGGCCAGAAGGCGGTCTCCGCCGCGGACATCCAGGCTGCCCTCAAGAAGGGCGGCTCGGTCACGGTCTGGGCCTGGGAGCCCACGCTGAAGACGGTTGCCGCCGACTTCCAGAAGAAGTACCCCAAGGTCAAGATCAACCTCGTCAGCGACCGGTCCGGTGACAAGCACTACACCGCTCTGTCGAACGCCATCGCGGCCGGCAAGGGCGTCCCCGACGTCGCGCAGGTCGAGTACTTCGCGCTGAGTCAGTACTCCCTCACCAAGGGCCTCAGCGACCTGGCCCCCTACGGCGCCGACAAGCTCGCCGCCAAGTACACCCCGGGTCCGTGGAACGCCGTGAGCGAGGGTGACAAGGTCTACGGCCTGCCGATGGACTCCGGCCCCATGGCGATGTTCTACAACAAGAAGGTCTTCGACAAGTACAAGATCGCCGTCCCGACCACCTGGGACGAGTACGTCGACGCGGCCCGCAAGCTGCACAAGGCCGACCCCAAGGTCTACATCGCCAACGACGCCGGCGACGCGGGCTTCACCACCAGCATGCTGTGGCAGGCCGGTTCGCGCCCCTACAAGGTCGACGGCACCAAGGTGACGGTCAACTTCGAGGACGCGGGCGCCAAGAAGTACACCGACACCTGGCAGAAGCTCATCGACGAGAAGCTCGTCGCACCCATCAACGGCTGGACCGACGACTGGTACAAGGGCCTGGGCGACGGCACCATCGCCACCCTGACCACCGGCGCCTGGATGCCCGCCAACTTCGTCTCCGGCGTGCCGAACGCCTCCGGTGACTGGCGCGCGGCCCCGATGCCGCAGTGGACCAAGGGTGACAAGGCAAGCGCGGAGAACGGCGGCAGCTCCCTCGCTCTGCCCGCGCTGGGCAAGAACAAGGAACTCGCCTACGCGTTCGTCGAGTACGCCAACTCCGGCGACGGCGTGCAGACCCGCATCAAGCAGGGCGCCTTCCCGGCGACCAAGGCGGAGCTCCAGTCCACCGAGTTCCAGAACACCAAGTTCGACTACTTCGGCGGCCAGGAGGCCAACAAGATCTTCGCCGAGTCCGCCGCCAACGTCGCCAGCGACTGGTCGTACCTGCCCTTCCAGCAGTACGCCAACTCGATCTTCAACGACACCGTCGGCAAGGCCTACATCTCCGGCACCAAGCTGGCCGACGGCCTGAAGAGCTGGCAGGACGCCTCCATCAAGTACGGCAACGAGCAGGGCTTCACCGTCTCGAAGTAACCGGCATTCCCCTCGGGAGCCGCCGCTGAGCAGCAGGCGCTCAGCGGCGGCCGCCCGGAAGCAACCACGCACCTCGCGCCACCCCGTGCAGTAACCGGAAGGACCACCATGATCTCCACCCTCCTGTCCCAGTTGCGGCACGGGCCGGACGGTGATTCCACCCCCCGCCTCGCCTACGGCGCCGACTACAACCCGGAGCAGTGGCCACGCGAGGTGTGGGAGGAGGACATCCGGCTGATGCGGGAGGCGGGCGTCAACATCGTCTCCGTGGCGATCTTCTCCTGGGCCCGTATCCAGCCCGCCGAGAACGAGTGGGACTTCGGCTGGCTCGACGAGGTCATGGACCTGCTGCACGCGGGGGGCATCGGGGTCGACCTGGCCACCGCCACCGCCTCCCCGCCGCCCTGGCTCAGCACGGCGTACCCGGAGATCCTTCCGGTCACCGCCTCCGGCGAGACACTGTGGCCCGGGGCGCGCCAGCACTGGCGTCCCACCTCGCCCGTCTTCCGCGAGCACGCGCTGCGCCTGGTGCGCAAGATGGCCGAGCGGTACGCGAACCATCCCGCGCTGGTCGCCTGGCACGTCTCCAACGAGCTGGGCTGCCACAACGTCTACGACTACTCCGACGACGCCGCCCGCGCCTTCCGCGACTGGCTGCGCTCCCGCTACACCACCCTCGACGCTCTCAACCACGCCTGGGGAACGGCGTTCTGGTCCCAGCGCTACAGCGACTGGGAGCAGATCCTGCCGCCCCGGCTGGCCGCGTCCCACCCGAACCCCACCCAGCAGCTGGACTTCAAGCGTTTCTCCTCCGACGTGCTGAAGGACCATCTGCGCGCGGAGCGGGACGTGCTGCGCGAGCTCACGCCCGACGTTCCGGTCACCACCAACTTCATGGTGATGGGCAACACCAAGGGCATGAACTACGCGGACTGGGCCGCCGAGATCGACTTCGTCTCCAACGACCACTACGTGGTGCCCGGCCCGCAGGACCGCGACGAGCTGTCCTTCTCCGCCAACCTCGTCAGCGGCATCGCCGGTGGCCGTCCGTGGTTCCTCATGGAACACTCCACCAGCGCCGTCAACTGGCAGCCGATCAACGTGGCCAAGCGGCCGGGCGACCTCGCCCGTGACTCGCTGGTGCACGTCGCCCACGGCGCCGACGCGGTGTGCTTCTTCCAGTGGCGCCAGTCGGCGGCAGGCGCCGAGAAGTACCACTCGGCGATGGTGCCGCACGCCGGAGCCGACAGCGAGGTCTTCCGCGCGGTGGCCGGCCTCGGACAGACCCTCAAGACCCTCGCTCCGGTCGCCGGGACCGAGCGTGAGCCGGCCCGGGTCGGGATCGTCTTCGACTGGGACTCGTGGTGGGCGAGCGAGCAGGACTCCCACCCCACCGCCCAGCTCAGCTACCGGCAGGAGGCGCTGGACTGGTACTCCGCGCTTCTCGCCCTCGGCATCCGGGCCGACGTCGTCACCACGCAGTCCGAACTCGACCGCTACCAGGTCCTGATCACGCCGGTGCTGCACGTCATGCCCGCCCCGCTCGCCAAGGAGCTCACCCGGTACGCCGAGAACGGCGGCCACCTGGTCACCACGTACTTCTCCGGTGTCGTCGACGAGAACGATCACATCTGGCTCGGCGGCTACCCGGGCGCCCTGCGCGAGCTGCTCGGCATCCGCATCGAGGAGTTCGGCCCGCTGCTCGACGCCGAGACGGTCGACGTCGACCTGGACGGCGTGGACGGTGCCGCCACCGGCACCCTGTGGACCGATCGGATCAGCGTCACCGACCCCGCGGTGGAGGTGCTGGCCCACTACCGTGGCGGCACGTACGCCGACCGCCCCGCCGTCACCCGGCGTCCGACGGGCCAGGGCTCGGCCGCGTACGTCTCCACCCGGCTCGGCACGGACGGTCTCACCGCCCTGCTGCCCAAGCTGCTCGACCCGGCCGGTGTGCGCAGTGAGCTGCCGGACGACGCGCGGGGAAGCGTCGAGCTGATCGTGCGCCGGAGCGCGGACAGCCGCTATCTGTTCCTGGTCAACCGGACCGACGAGACGGTGCCGCTGACCGGACTCACCGGAGACCTGCTGGTCGGCCGTACGGACGACGACGGCACCGTCGTCCTCTCCCCCCGGGATGTCGCCGTACTGCGGCAGCCCGCCCTCTGACGGCCCTCGAACAGCGAGCACGGCCCCCCGTTCGAGGGTTGAGCCGGCGTGTCCCCACCCGGGGGCACGCCGGTCCATCGCAGCGACCACCTACGAGTTGGGAGCACACGTTGGCACGCCGTACCCGCACAAGACGGCTTCTGGGAACCATCGCAGGCACCGCACTGGCCACCGGCGCAGCCCTGGTCACCGCCCCGCCGACGAGCGCGGAGACCGCGCCGGCGGCAGCCGCGTCCGTGACCGTCCGGCCGGATCCCTCGTACAAGGAGCAGAGCTTCGAGGGCTGGGGTACCAGCCTTGTCTGGTTCGCCAACGCCACCGGCAACTACCCGGCGCCGATCCGCGAGAAGCTCGCCAAGCTCCTGTTCGGCGACGACGGCCTCAACCTCAACATCGCCCGCTACAACATCGGCGGCGGCAACGCCCCCGACGTCAAGAACTACCTGCGGGCCGGCGGAGCGGTCGAGGGCTGGTGGAAGGCCCCGGACGGCACCACCCGTACGGACACCGACTGGTGGAGCGCCGACGACGCGGCCGACTGGAACCCGAACGCCGACGCCACCCAGCGCTGGTGGGTGGACCGGATCAAGAAGGACATCACCCACTGGGAGACGTTCAGCAACTCGCCGCCCTGGTTCATGACCACCAGCGGCTATGTCTCCGGCGGCTTCAACTCCTCCGCCGACCAGCTCAAGGCCGACTCCGTCGACGACTTCGCCGCCTATCTGGCGGGCGCGACCAAGCGGCTGGAGAAGGCGAGCGGCATCAAGGTCGACACCCTCGACCCGTTCAACGAGCCGAACACCAACTACTGGGGTACGCGTCTGGGAGCGGACGGGCAGCCGGTCGGCGGCCGCCAGGAGGGCGCGCACATCGGCCCCGAGCTCCAGCAGCAGGTGATCCGCGCTCTGGCCCCCGCTCTCAAGAAGGCGAAGACCGGCACGAAGATCTCCGCGATGGACGAGACGAACCCCAGCCTCTTCACGCAGAACTGGAACACGTACCCCCAGGACGTGCGTGACCTGGTCGGCCAGTTGAACGTCCACACCTACGGAACGGGTGGCCGTACCAGCGTGCGCGACCTGGCCAAGGCGGCGGACAAGCCGCTGTGGATGAGCGAGGTCGAGGGCGACTGGGGCGACGGCCAGAGCTTCACGGACATGCGGCCGGGCCTCGGTCTTGCCCAGCAGATGGTCGACGACCTGCGCGAACTCGAGCCCAGGGCCTGGGTGTTCTGGCAGCGGGTCGAGGACTACGACAACATGAAGCCGGGCGGTGAGTCCGCCAAGGGCGGCAACTGGGGCAGCATCCAGCTCCCGTTCAGCTGCACCTCCGCGGACACCCTCGCGACCTGCCCCATCCACACGAACACGAAGTTCGACACCGCCCGCAACTTCACCCACTACATCAAGCCGGGCGACCGGCTGATCAAGACCGACGACACGTCCAGCGCCGCCGCGGTCTCCAAGAGCGGCAACGGGGCGACCGTCGTCCACGTCAACAGCACCACCAGTGCGCGTACGGTCACCATCGACCTGTCCAGGTTCGGCCACATCGCGCGGGGCGCGACGGTGACTCCCGTGGTGACCAGCGCCGACGGCAAGCTGGCACGCCAGACCCCCGTCGCGGTCACCGACCGCCGGGCCACCTTCACCGTTCCCGCCCAGTCCGTGACCTCCTTCGTCGTCAAGGGCGTGTCGGGCGTGGCCAAGGACGCCGCTGTGCTGAAGAAGGGCCACACCTACTCCCTGACCGGCGTCCAGAGCGGCAAGGCGCTCACCGTCACGGACGACGGCGGCAAGCTCGTCATCAAGACGGCCGGCACGGACGCGGCGACGGTCACCGGCCAGCGGTGGCAGCTGCGACAGATCAGCGGCCAGACCGGCAACCGGCAGCGGTACGTGTTCACCAACCCGGTGGAGGGCAAGCGGCTGGCCGTACGCGACGGCGCCCCGGTCCTGGAGGCGGACACCGGCCCTCGTGACGCGGCCACGCAGTGGATCATGTCGACGACCGGTGACGGCACCTGGACCCTCGTCAACGCCGCCACCGGAAGGCTCCTGGAAGTGGGCGGCCAGGCCACCGCCGACGGATCCGCCGTCACGATCTGGACGCCCAACTCCGGCTCCAACCAACGGTGGACGGTGTCCGACGTGACCGGCTCCTAGCCCTGCGGCGACATCCGTCTCCGTGCCCGCCCGTGACGCTCCGGGCGGACACGGAGACGGATGCCTCGTCGGCCGCGTGAACTGCCTTGCAATGCCAATTCCTTGTGTGTCAGGTGAGTTCGAGCAGTCCCCTGCGCACGGCCTCCGACACTGCCGCCGCCCGGTTGTCGACCTTGAGTTTGCGATAGACGCGCACGAGGTGGGTCTTGACCGTGGCCTCGCTGAGGTACAGCGCCTCGGCGATGGCCCGGTTGCTGCGCCCCGCGGCCAGCAGCCGGACGACCTCGATCTCGCGATGGCTCAAGTCCTGGTCCGGGTTGACCACTTGGCCGACGAGTTCGCCGACGACCTCCGCGGCGAGTCCCATGGAGCCCGCCGCCGCGGTGCGCACCGCCTGGAACAGTTCCTCCGGCGGCCCCGCCTTGAGTACGTAGCCGCGCGCACCCGCTTCCAACGCGCGGACGACATCGGCTCGTCCGGCGTAGCTGGTCAGCATCACCACCGCCACACCGGGCGCCTGGGCGCCGAGCCGACGGGCCGCCTCGACGCCGTCGATCCTGTGGCCGGGTCCGGCGAACCGCAGATCCATCAGCACGACGTCCGGGACCAACCGGGCACCCAGACGGACCGCTTCCTCGCCGCTGCCCGCCTCCGCGATCACGTCGATGTCGGTTTCGCCTTCCAGCAGGGCCCGCAGTCCGGCGCGTACGACGGTGTGGTCGTCGGCGATCAGCACGCGCAGCGGTGCGGCGTTCATCGGACGGTCGCCGGTGTGAACGACGGCTCGACCGGCCGCGGCCGGGACCGCGCGGACACCGAGGCACGGATCCTGGTACCCCGGCCGGGTGCGCTGCTGACGTCGAGGTCGCCCCCGCACTCACGCAGGCGCGCCCGAGCGGCCGGAAGGCCGAATCCGCGGTCCGTCCGGACGGCGCCTGGCGAGCGCTCGCCCGCGAACGTGTCGGCCGGGTCGAAACCGACTCCGTCGTCGCTCACTTCGAGTTCGACACGATCGGGGTGCCGGTGGAAGGTGACCAGTACGTTCACCGCGTGGGCGTGTTCGCGTACGTTCGCCAGGGCGTTCTGGGCGATTCGGAACAGGGTGGTGGCGGCCTGGTCGTCGAGGACGGGCTGATGCGTTCCGAGCGAGCGGAACCGCACCCGGGCCGCGGCACCTTCCTGACGCGAACGGTCGCACAGCAGCCGCAGCGCGCCTTCGAGGCCGGCCTCGGCGACGGTGGTCGGGGTCAGGTCCCGGATCATCCGGCGGGTCTCGGCGAGGTTGCCGTCCAGGCCGTCGGCCACGGCACGGACACGGGTCCGCGTCACCTCCGGCCGCGCGTCCCAGTCGCGCTCGGCCGCCTGGAGCAGCATCAGGCTGCCTGCGAGTTCCTGGGCCAGGGTGTCGTGCAGATCGCGGGCGATGCGGGTGCGTTCGGCCAGCACGCCCGCCTGGCGTTGCTGCCGCGCGAGCGTGTCCCGGGTGTCCCGCAGTTCCTCGACGAGGCGCTGGCGGATCGCGGCGTCCCGCTGCTGGCCCCGGTAGAGGGCGACGGTTCCCCAGACGGCCGCCACCGGAACGAGGACGACCTCCGGGTCGAACCGGCCCGTGGACTGGACGAGCGCGTCGACGAGCACGAAGGTGATCACGGCGACCGAGACCATCGCGGAGCGGCGGCCGAGCACGCGCAGGGCCGCGCAGGCCAGCGGGACGGCACACCAGACGTAGGCCGTCGTCAGTGGTGACGGCGCGAGGAAGACGAGGGCGGTCCACAGCAGGATCAGCAGCGGGATCCAGAGGTGCCGGCCGAGCGGGCCGAGCCGGTCCCAGTAGGCGAACCCGCCCGCGTACGCCACGGCCAGCAGCCCACTGACGGTCACGATGTACCAGCACAGGGGTATCTCGAGTTGGGCGAGGCGCACGAGTCCGGCGCCCACGACGAGGAAGAAGGCGAGGTGCGAAACGTGTTCCAGGGTGGGCCGGTTGCCGCGAGGGGTCAGTGGAGCGCGGTCGGGCACGGCAGATCCCCTTGGGCGGACTGATCCAGTCGGACAGGGCGTCCGAGTCTATCCGTCACCTGTAGGGCCGATGTGAAGAGCGGGACTGCCGGTCTCCGTACCGACCGGAGTACGGAGACCAGCGACGCCACCAGCGGTTACGCCCCCGGGTGCAGGCCGGGTCGGCCCGGCGTGGGGTCGCCCTTCACCTCGCCGAAGTAGAGGGCGAAGGTCTGCTTCCAGCGCTCGACGGCCGCGCGGTCGGCCATGAAACGGGGGAAGCCGTCGATGTGGGCGTCGGGGTACTCCCAGATCGGCTTCAGACCGGCCGCGGGCGTGACGTCGGTCCGTACCGACCAGCCGTTGAAGGACGCCTGCTGCTGGGTGGTGGACAGCTGCCAGTTGAGGTACAGCTTGGCGGCCGTCGGGTTCCTGGCCTGCTTGAGGACGGCGGCGCGCTGACCCCAGGCCATGAAGGGGTGTCCGTCGGCGACGACCCACTTCGCGGGAGAGGTGGCCGGGGAGGTCAGCGTGCCCGCCGTGCCGATGCCGATCGCCTTCTGCTTGCCGAAGACGGCGTCCCCCGGGGAGTTGCTGCCGCGGGCGAACCGCACGTCCTGCCGGGCGAGCGCGGCCACCCAGTCCCAGCCGTACTTCTGCGCGTACAGGCTGTAGAGGTAGAGGACCGCGTCGTCGTCGTGCGGGTACGACGAGGCGATCTTCCCCTGCCACTTCGGGTCGACCAGGTCGAGCGGGGTCTTCGGGGCGTCCGCGCCGACCGCGGCGACGTCGTACAGGAAGCTGAAGCCGATCGCGCCGATGGCGACCCAGGCGCCGTGCGGGTCCTTGAAGCCGTCGTACACCTGGGAGAATCCGGCCGGCTTGTACGGCAGCAGGCGGCCCTGCTCCTTCCAGCGGGTGAAGTCCTGGAGCGTCTGAAGTTGTACGACGTCGGGGACCAGGGTGTCGGTGGCGAACTGGTTGTCGACGCGGACGTCGTGGTACTTGCTGTAGTCCACGATGAGCTTCAGGTCGATGTCCGGGAAGCGCTTGAGGAAGGCGGCCTTGGTGCCGTCCTGCTGTGTCGGGGTGTCTCCGCCGGCGTAGATGACGAGCTTGCCGCCGTCCGCCAGGGCGGCCCGGTACAGCTCGTCGAGCGTCCTGGTCTCCTCGGCTCCGCCGGCCCGCCGGGACCCGGCGGGCGAGGCAGCGGCGGCGGGGCCGGCCGCGGCGCCGAACGCTCCGAGGCCGAGGGCCGCGGCGCCTGCGCCTGCTCCGGTGGCAAGTACGCGTCGTCTGCTGAGGAAACTGGACACTCTGTGGGCCTCTCTGATGGGGGGTGAGGACCTCGGCGGGAAGGAACGCGGCGCCATGGTCAGTGGCGATTCTGGCGCCGTGGCGTGACCCCGCGCGTCGTCCGTACGGAGCGGAGGACGCGCGGGCGGTGGAACCCGCGTTCAACCGATCGGTTGAACGACGTCAACGGCCGTGCGGGCCGCGCACGACGTGTCTGTCAGCGCCCCGTGTCCGGCCCGATGTGGCGCCGACGCACCCAGCCGAACAGCGCCACCGAACCCACCGCCGCGAACGCGCACCAGGTCGACACGAACTCCAGCTCCCACAGCACCCAGCAGGTCAGCGCGCCCGTGCCCATCAGCACCCCGAGCAGCAGAAGCCCACGGTCACCGGAGAGCAGGAGCGAGCCGACAGTGGCCAGGAGGTAGCCGGCGACGAGTAGTTCAGGATGGTCCAGATGCACGAAGTAGCCGAGGGTGTGGCCGCGAACCTCCGCTCGCACGGGACGGGTCACGAGGGCGTACGCGAGTGCGGCGGCGGTCGCGAGGCCGATCGCCAGGGGGACCGTCAGCCTGCCCCGGGCGTGATGGGGCGCCGCCCACATCACTCCGGCCGGGACCCACACCGCGAGCAGAGGCAGCGCGATGACGGCCCAGGCGACGGTGGCGGGGCCCGTGCCCCCGCCGGAGTCCCAGACCACGGACTCCACGATCTGATGTGCCCCGAGGATCAACGGCAGCGCGGCCAGCGGCAGGTCACGGGCCCGCCGCACCCGCGCCACACAGGCCACCCCGACCGCGGCGATCCCGACACCGGCGGCCAGGTCGGCCGTCGCACTCCAACACATCGCGTCACCAGGGGGTCAGCAGTCATGTGATTACACCCTTACGCCGACCACGGTAGTGCCGCCGCCGACCGGACTCATAGAGGCCACCCGCCCATGCGGGGTCGAGCGGGACCGGCGGCACCGAAAATGGGTGTTACGGAGTTGCCATGCCCCCGCAGATGAAACTCACGGCGATCACACTCGACTGCGCCGGTCCAGAGACACCGGCCGCGTTCTATCAGCAAGCCACCGGGCTTGAGCTTCACCCCAAGTCCAACGGTGACTTCGCCGAACGGCGTCAGGCTCCGGCCGGGCATCCCTTCTGTCTGATCAGGGGCTGACGTCGAGAACACCGTCGAGCGAGGGCCGGCGTCAGGTGGCGACGTAGGTCGCGAGGTGCTTGCCGGTGAGGGTGGAGCGGGCTGCGACGAGGTCGGCGGGGGTGCCCTCGAAGACAAGTCGGCCGCCGTCGTGGCCGGCGCCGGGGCCGAGGTCGATGATCCAGTCGGCGTGCGCCATGACCGCCTGGTGGTGCTCGACGACGATGACCGACTTGCCGGCGTCGACGAGCCGGTCGAGCAGACCGAGCAGCTGCTCGACGTCGGCGAGATGAAGACCGGCGGTCGGTTCGTCGAGGACGTAGACGCCGCCCTTGTCCGCCATGTGGGTGGCCAGCTTGAGCCGCTGTCGCTCGCCGCCGGAGAGGGTGGTGAGGGGCTGACCGAGGGTCAGGTAGCCGAGGCCGACGTCGGCGAGCCGGGTCAGGAACCTGTGCGCGGCCGGCGTCGCCGCCTCGCCGGCGCCGAAGAACTCCTCGGCCTCGGTCACCGACATCGCGAGCACCTCGCTGATGTCGCGGCCGCCGAGGTGGTAGTCGAGCACCGATGCCTGGAACCGCTTCCCCTCGCACTCCTCGCAGGTGGTGGCGACGCCGGCCATCATCGCCAGGTCGGTGTAGATGACGCCGGCGCCGTTGCAGGTGGGGCAGGCGCCCTCGGAGTTGGCGCTGAACAGGGCCGGTTTCACGCCGTTGGCCTTGGCGAACGCCTTGCGGATCGGGTCGAGCAGTCCGGTGTACGTCGCCGGGTTGCTGCGTCGCGAGCCGCGGATCGCGCCTTGGTCGACCGACACCACGCCCTCGCCGGCCGGGATCGACCCGTGCACGAGCGAGCTCTTGCCGGAGCCGGCGACGCCGGTGACGACGGCAAGCACCCCGAGCGGGATGTCGACGTCGACGCCCTGCAGGTTGTGCGTCCTCGCGCCGCGGATCTCCAGCGTGCCGGTGGGCTTGCGCACGGTCTCCTTGACGACGGCCCGGTCGTCGAAATGGCGGCCGGTGATGGTGCCTCCGCTCCGCAGCCCCTCGACGGTGCCCTCGAAGCAGACGGTGCCGCCCGCCGTACCGGCGCCGGGGCCGAGGTCGACGACATGGTCGGCGATCGCGATCGTCTCCGGCTTGTGCTCCACGACGAGCACCGTGTTGCCCTTGTCCCGCAGCCGCAGCAGCAGGTCGTTCATCCGCTGGATGTCATGCGGGTGCAGGCCGATGGTGGGCTCGTCGAAGACGTAGGTGACGTCGGTGAGGGAGGAGCCGAGGTGGCGGATCATCTTGACGCGCTGTGCCTCGCCGCCGGACAGCGTGCCCGCCGGCCGGTCGAGCGAGAGGTAGCCGAGCCCGATCTCCACGAACGAGTCGAGGGTCTGCTGCAGCGCGGTGAGCAGCGGGGCCACCGACGGCTCGTCGAGACCGCGGACCCACTCGGCCAGGTCGCTGATCTGCATCGCGCAGGCGTCGGCGATGCTGATCCGCTTGATCTTCGACGACCGGGCCCCTTCGTTGAGCCGGGTGCCGTCGCACTCGGGGCAGGTGGTGAAGGTGACCGCCCGGTCCACGAACTCCCGGATGTGCGGCTGCATGCCCTCCCGGTCCTTGGCGAGCATCGACTTCTGGATCCGCGGGACCAGTCCCTCGTAGGTCATGTTGATGCCCGCGATCTTCATCCGGGTCGGCTCGCGGTGGAGGAAGTCGTGCAGTTCCTTCTTGGTGAACTTGCGGATCGGCTTGTCCGGGTCGAAGAAGCCCGACTCGCTGTAGAGCCGTGAGTTCCAGCCGCCCCCCGTGTAGCCGGGGACGGTGATCGCGCCCTCGGAGAGCGACTTGGAGTCGTCGTAGAGCTGGGTGAGGTCGAGGTCGGAGACCGAGCCACGGCCCTCACAGCGCGGGCACATGCCGCCGGTGATGCTGAAGCTGCGGCGCTCCTTCACGGTCTGTCCGCCGCGCTCCATGGTGACCGCGCCGGCTCCGCTGATCGAGGCGACGTTGAAGGAGAACGCCTTGGGCGAGCCGATGTGCGGCTTGCCGAGCCGGCTGAAGAGGATGCGCAGCATCGCGTTGGCGTCGGTGGCGGTGCCGACGGTGGAGCGGGGGTCGGCGCCCAGCCGCTGCTGGTCGACGGTGATCACGGTGGTGAGCCCGTCGAGGACGTCGACCTCGGGCCGCGCCAGTGTCGGCATGAAGCCCTGCACGAAGGCGCTGTACGTCTCGTTGATCAGCCGCTGCGACTCCGCCGCGATCGTGTTGAACACCAGCGAGCTCTTGCCCGAGCCGGACACGCCGGTGAACACCGTCAGGCGGCGCTTCGGGATCTCGATGCTGACGTCCTTGAGATTGTTCTCGCGTGCGCCGTGCACGCGGATCAGGTCGTGGCTGTCGGCAACGTGCGGCGCAGGCGACTGCGTGTCCGTCCTCGGGGCCATGCTCATCGTGTCTCCATCTGTCGAGTGGGCCGCCTTCGCGGACTCCGTCGGCGTCGCCTGGCTGGATCCGACCAGCCCCGAGGGTAACGTCAGGTCTTCCTGTGTCGGGGCGTGGATCGCGATGTCCACGGACGTCACGGTAGCCGCGGCTCACTGACGGGCGCTTCTCGAATCCTGACCGGTCCGGTCAGCTGCTTCGACGCGCACGACGGCGTTCATGCCGGAACCGCGCCGCCGTCCCGCCGCTGGATCGTCACCGCTGCCCGGTGGAGTTCGGTGAGCACCGTTCGTACGGCTCTTCGTGCGGCACGTTCGGGGCGGTGGAGCACGTCGATGTGGCGTCGGGTGTGCACGCCGCTGAGAGGTCTGAGGACGAGTGCCGGGTGTGGGCGCGTGGTCCAGCGGGGCATGAGGGCCAGGCCCCCTCCGGCGGCGACGGCTTCGGCGACCACCGAGAATTCGTTGATGCGATGGACGATGTCGAGCCGGCGGTTCGCGGCGCTCGCGATGGCGTCGATGGTGGCCATGAGCGGGAACCCGTCGTGCACGGTGATCCAGGGTTGGTCCGCGACGTCGCGCGGGGTCAGACGTCGTTTGGCGGTCAGTGGGTGGCCGGCCGGCAGGGCGATGTCCAGCGGTTCACGCAGCAGCGTGTCGGCGGTGACCGTGGCCGGCCACGGCGGCGCCTGGTCGAGACGGTGGGCGAGTACGAGGTCGTAGTCCCGGGTCAGTCCGGGGAAGTGGTCCTGCGCGACGTCCTCGTCGGCGAGCGAGAGCCGTGGGCGTCCAGGTCCTGCCTGGCCGAGCAGCAGGAGCGGGAAGAACGCGGAGGCCGCGCTGTGGAAGGCCGCCATCGATACGCCCGCGTCCGGCTGGTCGACGAACTCGTCGATCGCGTGGCGTGCCGTGGCCATCGCGGTCTCCACCTCGATCGCGGCACGGGCCAGGGCTTGCCCGGCATCGGTGAGTACCAGCCGCCGGCCGTCGCGTTCGGTGAGAGGGACGGGGATCGAGCGTTGCAACAGCCGCAGCTGTTGGGAGATCGCCGAGGGTGTCATCAGCAACGCCTCGGCGGTGGCGGTCACGCTTCCCGACTCGCCGAGCTCCCGCAAGATCTGCAACTGCCGTTCGTTCACCTGCTCAGTGTAGTGATGCTTCAGGATTGCTGAAGAACATCGTTCTTGGCTTCAAGGTGAGAACAGTGCAGCGTAGGGGCGTGTTCCACACTCGCCGCACTGACGCAGTGCTTCTGCTTGTCGCCATCGTCTGGGGCTCCAGCTACCTGGCCGCGAAGACGGCCACCCATGCCCTGCCGGTCCTGGTGGTGCTGTTCGCGCGGTACGCGATCTCCGCGATCGCCTGCCTCGCCCTCGTCGCCGCCCGCCGCCGGAAGGAGCGCTGCACGCGGGAAGAAATACGTGTCGGGGCTGTGCTGGGGGTCACTCAGGCCGCTGTCCTGATTCTGGAGACGTACGGTGTCGCGCACACCAGCGCGGCCAACGCCGGCCTGATCATCAGCCTCACCATCGTGCTCACCCCACTGCTGGACCGCACGACGGACAACGGACGGCTGCCTCCGCGCTTCTTCGCCGCCACGGGTGTGTGTCTGGTGGCCGTCGCACTGCTCATGTCCGGCAGCGGCTTCCACACTCCCGGGATCGGCGACCTGCTGATGCTCGCCGCCGCGGTGGTGCGCGCGGCGCATGTCGCGCTCGTGGGGCGGCTCACGCAGGGCCGCGTCGTGCGGCCGTTGCAGCTCACGGCCGTCCAGACGGCTGTCGGCTCGGCGCTGTTCGTGGTGCCCGCCGCGAGCGCCCTACCGACGCTGACTCGGGTCGATGCCGCGGTCTGGGGCCAGCTCGCGTATCTCGCCCTGTTCTGCAGCGTGTTCGCCTTCCTCGCCCAGACCTGGGCGGTGCAGAACAGCTCTGCCAGCCGGGCCAGTCTGCTGCTGGGCACCGAACCGGTCTGGGCGGTCGTGGTCGGCGTCTGTCTCGGCGGCGAAGGGTTCACCGTCCTCACCGGCCTCGGCGCCGCACTCATGGTCACCGGAACGTACTGGGGGCAGTACATCGAACGCACCCACCGCACCATCCACATCAAGGAGTCCCCATGCCGGACAACGGCACCTACGAGCGTCTGATCAGCCTGCTCGACAGCACCGCGACCGCGTACGAACTCATGGACCACGAACCGGAAGGCACCACCGAGACGGTCAGCGCACTGCGCGGGCACCCGGTGTCCGAGGCCGCGAAGTGCCTCGTCCTGTTGGTCAAGGTCGACCGGCGGGTCACTCGCCACGTGCTCGCGGTCGTCCCGGGGGACCGGCGTGTGGACCTCAACGCCATCCGCACGCTGTTCGCGGCCCGCTACGTCGGATTCTGCGACGCGGCCACCGCGGAGCGACTGGCCCATGCCGTCCCAGGTACCGTTCTGCCCTTCAGCTTCGACCCCGCACTCGAACTCGTCGCGGATCCGGACGTCGTCGCGCGACCGTGTCTCTACTTCAACGCCGCTCGCCTTGATCGCTCGCTGGCCATGTCCGGGGCGGACTACGCCAGGCTCGCCGAGCCACGTGTCGAACGCATCGCCGGTCCGGGCTCGGACTGAGCAAGAGAGCCCCGGCTCCGGAATATCGGAGGCGGGGTTGTGTGGAGCGGCGGCCGACGCGCCGCGAGGTTGTGGCGCCGCTGAACGGGCGTTCGGCTGACGTACGGTTACGGCGAGTGGTCTGCGGTCGAGGTCGTAGGGGTGGGGAATGGCCGAATTCCAGGGCGAGTTGGTGCGTGCGTTGCCCAGCACTTTGAGGGAGCACTCGGCTCGGCTGGGAGGCAGGACCGCCTACGTGGACAGCCGCCGCGCCGTCACCTACCGGGAGTTGGAGGAGCGCACCGGTCGGCTGGCGGGGCATCTGGCGCGGCTCGGGGTGCGGCGCGGGGAGCGGGTCGCGATCCATCTGGGCAATCGGGTGGAGCTCGTGGAGAGCTGTCTCGGCGTGCTGCGGGCCGGGGCCATCGGCGTGCTGCTGAACCCCGGCGCGTCGGACGAAGAGCTGGGGTATTTCCTCGACGACAGCGGCGCGGTCCTGGTGATCACCGAGGAGTCACTCGCCACCCGGGTCGCCCGACTGGCGGCTGAGCGACCCGGGTTACGGGTGGCCGTCGTCGGCCCCGGCGATCTGCCCGCCGATACGTTCGCCTCCAAGGAGCTGCCCGCCGATGCGCTCGCCTTCGAGGACCTGACCGGGACGGATCCTGGCGCGGCGCCCCGGGACGACCTCGGTCTCGACGATCCGGCGTGGATTCTCTACACCTCGGGCACGACCGGGGAGAGCAAGGGCGTGGTCTCCACCCAGCGTGCCGCCCTGTGGTCGGTGGCTGCGGCCTACGTGCCGGCGCACGGACTGCGGGAGGAGGACCGGCTGCTGTGGCCCCTGCCCATGTTCCACGCCTTCGCGCACTCGCTGTGCCTGATGGGAGTGATCGCGGTCGGTGCGAGCGCACGCCTCCTCGCCCCGGGTGCGAGCGTCGCCCAGGCGCTGGCCGCCGAGCCGTTCACCATTCTGGCCGGGGTACCCGCCACCTATCGCCTCCTGCTGGAGTCGCTGCGCGAGACGGCGTACCCGGTGTCTTCGTCACTGCGCCTGTGCGTCACCGGGGGCGCGCCCTGTTCCCCTGAGCTGAAGGCGGAGGTCGGCCGTGTCCTGGCCGCTCCCCTGCTCGACGGCTACGGCTCCACGGAGACCTGCGGGAAGATCGCGGTCCAGCGGCTCGACGGACCCCGTGACGACGCCTCCAGCGGGCCTCCGCTGCCGGGGCTCGCGGTACGGCTGACCGATCCGTCCACCGGTGCCGAGGTCGCAGACGGGGCCGACGGTGAGATCTGGGTCCGCGGCCCCGGACTGATGACGGGCTATCACAACCGCCCGGACGCCACCGCGAAGGCGTTCTCCGACGGTTGGTACCGCACCGGGGACCTGGGCCGGCTCGGCACGAACGGACACCTCCGTGTCACCGGCCGGGTCAAGGAACTCATCATCCGAGGTGGGGAGAACATCAACCCGTCCGAGGTCGAGCAGGTACTGCTGGCCCGTCCCGACATCGCCGACGCCGCTGTCGTCGGCCGGCGGCACGACGTGCTGGGCGAGGTGCCGGTCGCCTTCGTCGTCCCGGGACCGGAGGGGTTCGACGCGGCGCGGGCGCTCGCCGACTGCCGGGAGCGGCTGTCCGGGTTCAAGGTGCCGGACGAGATCTACCCGACCCCCGCGATCCCCCGTACCCCCTCCGGCAAGATCGTCCGATCCGCGCTCGCCGAGCAGTTGACGCAGCGGCTCGCCGCCGAACGCGCGGCCGCGTCCACGGCGCTGCGCGAGCGGCTGACGGCCGCGTCCGACGCCGTACTGGACCTGGTACTCGACGAGACCGCCCGCACGCTCGACGTCCCCGCGCAGTCCCTCGATCCCGACCTGCCCTTCACCGCACAGGGACTCACTTCCCTCGGCGGTGTGCTGTTGCGCGACCGGCTGGGCACGGCGACCGGTCTCGATCTGCCGGCGACGCTGGTGTTCGACCATCCCACGCCGGCCGCCGCGGCGGTCCTGGTGCGCGACGCGCTGCACGGCGACCGCCGGCTCGCCGCCGCGCGCACGTCCGGCGGCGGACCCCGCGTCGAGCCCGGAAGACCCAGGGAGCCCATCGCCGTCGTGGCCATGGCGTGCCGCTACCCGGGGGGCGTGGAGTCCCCGGAGGATCTGTGGCGGCTCGTCGTGGACGGCACCGACGCGACCTCGGACTTCCCCACCGACCGTGGCTGGAACACGGCCGACCTGTACGACCCCGACCCCGACCGGCCGGGCACCTCCCTCACCCGCAGGGGCGGCTTCCTGCACCGGGCGGCCGACTTCGACGCGGCCTTCTTCAACATGTCGCCCCGTGAGGCACTGGCCACCGACCCGCAGCAACGGCTGCTGCTGGAGACCGGCTGGGAGCTGCTGGAACGGGCGGGCCTCGACCCGTCGGGGCTGCGCGGCAGCGACACCGGTGTCTTCGTCGGCGTGATGCACGCCGACTACGGGCGCCGCCTCCTGCGTCGCGGCGGACACGAACTGGAGGCCCATCTCGCCCTCGGTTCGGCGGGCAGCGTCGCCTCCGGCCGGATCGCCTACACGCTGGGGCTGCGCGGGCCCGCCGTGACGGTGGACACCGCGTGTTCGTCGTCGCTGGTGGCGATGCACACGGCCGTACGGTCCCTGCGCGACGGCGAATGCTCGCTGGCCGTCGCGGGCGGGGTCACGGTCATGGCCTCACCCGGCCCGTTCGTCGCGTTCAGCAGGCTGCGGGGGCTGGCGCCCGACGGGCGCTGCAAACCCTTCTCCGCGGCGGCCGACGGCACCGCCTGGGGCGAGGGCGTGGGCCTGGTTCTGCTGGAACGGCTGTCCGACGCGCGGCGCAACGGTCATCCGGTCCTGGCCGTGCTGCGCGGCTCGGCCGTCAACTCCGACGGCGCGTCCAACGGGCTGACCGCCCCCAACGGGCCCGCGCAGCAACGGGTGATCCACGCGGCCCTCACCGACGCGGGACTGTCCCCGGCGGACATCGACACGGTGGAGGCGCACGGCACGGGCACCGCACTCGGCGATCCGATCGAGGCGCAGGCGCTGCTGGCCACGTACGGGCAAGGCCGACCGGCCCAACGGCCGCTGTGGCTGGGCTCGTTGAAGTCCAATCTCGGGCACACCCAGGCGGCGGCCGGGGTGGGCGGTGTCATCAAGACCGTACTGGCGATGCACCACGAACGGCTCCCGCGGACGCTGCACGCCGATGAACCGTCGCCACGAGTGGACTGGTCGTCCGGCGCCGTACGGCTGCTGACCCGGGACGAGGAGTGGCGGCCCGTTCCCGGGCGACCGCGACGGGCGGCGGTGTCGGCGTTCGGCATCGGCGGGACCAACGCGCACGTGATCCTGGAGGAGGCCGAGGCGGGCACGGTCCCCGCAGCACCCTTCCGGCGGGGCGCGGTGGCACCGCCGCTGCTCCTCTCCGGCGCGAGTTCGGCCGCTCTGCGGGCGCAGGCCGCACGGACCGCGGCCGTACTGCGGGAGCGGCCCGCACTCGCCCTGATCGACGTGGCGTTCACCCATGCCACCGCCCGCGCCGCACTCCCCCACCGAGCCGCCGTCGCCGTCGAGGACCGCGCGGGGACGCTGAGCGCCCTGGACACCCTGGCGGCGACCGCCGCGCCGCGCACGGCGGACTCCGCCGGCCGTTCGGCCCTGCTGTTCACCGGTCAGGGAGCCCAACGCCCAGGGATGGGCCGGGAGTTGTGCGAAGCCTTTCCGGTCTTCTCCGACAGCTTCAACGCCTTGTGCGACCGCTTCGACGCACACCTGGAACGCCCGTTGCGCTCGGTGCTCCAGGAAACCGACGAGAGCGCGCTGCTGGATCGTACGGACTTCGCCCAGGCGGCCCTGTTCACCTTCGAGGTGTCCGCCTTCCGGCTGCTGGAGTCCTGGGGCATGCGGCCGGACTTCCTGGCCGGACACTCGATCGGCGAGTTGGCGGCGGCGCACGCCGCGGGCATCCTGTCGGAGCGGGACGCCGTCGAACTGGTCGCGGCCCGGGGCCGGTTGATGCGGGAGCTGCCTGAGGGCGGCGCCATGGTGGCGCTCGACGCCACCGAGGCGGAGGTGATCCGCGAGCTGACCGACGGGACCGCGATCGCGGCCGTGAACGGCCCGCGCGCGGTGGTGGTCTCGGGCGTGGAGGAACCCGTCCTCGCGCTCGCCCGGCGCTTCGCCGCGCTCGGGCGCCGTACGGTCCGGCTGCGGGTCAGCCATGCCTTCCACTCCTCGCTGATGGAGCCGATGCTCGCCGAATTCGGCCGGGTCGCCGACGGACTGACGTACGACCGGCCCCGTATCCCCGTGCTGTCGGGGCTGACGGGACGCCCGGCCGTCGGAGACGAGCTGCGGTCGGCCGAGTACTGGGTACGGCACGCCCGCGAGGCCGTGCGGTTCGGGGACGCCGTGCGCTGGCTGGCGTACGACGGGCGGGTGACCGCGTTCGCCGAGGTCGGGCCGGACCCGCACCTCACGGCCCAGGCCACGACGGCTCTGGCCGAGAGCGGCAAGGACCTGCTGTTCGTGGCTGCCACCCGGCGGGGCGCCCCCGAGCCGCGGACCCTGTTCGACGCACTCGGTCAACTCCATGTCCACGGTGTGCCGGTGGACTGGCATCGGTTGTACGCGGACAGCGGCGCCCGGCGGGTCGACCTGCCGACCTATCCCTTCCAGCGGCAGCGCTACTGGCTGTCCGAGCCCGCCCCCGACGCGGCACCCGGTTTCGGCCATCCGCTGCTCACACACACGGTCACCGTGCCGGGCACGGAGCGTGTGCTGTGCGGTGGCCGGCTGTCCGGCTCGGCCCAGCCGTGGCTGCGCGACCATGTCGTGGGCGGCCACACCCTGGTGCCCGGGGCCGCGTTCGCCGACCTGGTGCTCCATGCCGGCGACGCGTGCGGTGTCGCCGTACTGGAGGATCTCGCCCTTCTCACCCCGCTGTTCCTCCCCGCCGCCGACGACGAGCCGATCCAGGTCCAGGTGGCCCTGGGAGAGCCGGACGGCGCCGGGCGGCGCACGGCGGACGTGTACGCGCGGCCGGAGGAGTCCGGTGCGCTCGGCGCCTGGACACACCATGCGACCGGTCGGCTCGGACCGGCGGTTGCGGGTGTCCTGGAGCGCCCTGTCCCGCTCGGCGCGTGGCCGCCGCCGGATGCCACACCCGTGGATCTCACCGGCGCCTACGAACGGCTGACCGCCACCGGTCTCGCGTACGGGCCGGCGTTCCGGGGCGTCACAGCCCTGTGGCGACGAGGCGAGGACCTGTTCGCCGAAGTCGGCCCGGTGTCGCTCCCGGATGCCCGGCGTCACGCGCTCCACCCGGCGCTGCTGGACGCCGCCCTGCACGCGGGACTGCTTGCCGAGCCGCCCTCCGGACCGGCCCGGCTTCCGTTCGCCTGGCAGGGCCTCACGCTGCACGCGACCGGGGCCACGGCGCTGCGCGTACGCATCAGGAACACCGGCCCGGACACGGTCGGCCTCGATCTCGCCACGCCCTCGGGTGCGCCTGTGGCCCGGCTGGAGTCGATGACGACCCGACCGGTGCCGAAGGCGGGTGTCGCCCCGGTCGGAGAGCTGTACAGGCTGCGGTGGACCGGCGTTCCCGCTGTCGGCGAAGGACCCGCCGTCGCGGTGGAGGAACCCGACGACCTGGGGCTGGCCGCGTTCCTGCCGCAACGGGGCACGGCGTCCGGGTCCGCGGACGCTGCGGAGGTGGTCGTGATGTCCTTGTCCGCCCGCGCCGACGACGGGACCGACCCCGCCGCCGCGGCCCACACGCTGACCGTCCGGGCACTGGATCCGCTGCGTGCGCGGCTCGCCGGTTCCGGGCGGCTGGCCGTGGTCACGCGTGGCGCCGCCGACGCGGCGCCGGACCTGCCCGCCGCGACGGTCTGGGGGTTGCTGCGGGCCGCACAGGCCGAGTATCCCGGGCGCCTCACGCTCGTGGATGTGGACGGCCGCCCCGAGTCGCTACGGCTGCTGCCTGCCGCGCTCGGCACGGGCGAACCCCAACTGGCCATCCATGACGGCTTGCTGAGAGTCCCTCGGCTTGCGGCCATTCCCGGAGCGGCGGCGGACGGCTCCCTCGGCCGGGGCACCGTCCTGATCACCGGCGGCACCGGCTCCCTGGGTGCGCTGCTGGCCCGGCATCTGGTCGATCGGCACGGCGTACGGCATCTCGTGCTCGTCAGCCGACGGGGACAGCGGGCGCCGGGGGCGCAGGCGCTGCGCTCCGAGCTCGAAGGAGCGGGGGCGCGGGTGGACCTGGTGGCCTGCGACATCGCCGAGCGAGATCAACTGACGTCCCTCATCAAGGAGTTCGGGCTCGACCTCACCGCCGTGGTGCACACGGCCGGGGTCCTGGACGACGGCGTGCTGGAGGCGATGACGCCCGAGCGGCTGACGGCCGTACTGCGGCCGAAGGCCGACGCGGCCTGGCATCTGCACGAGCTCACGAAGGATCTGCCGCTGTCGCAGTTCGTACTGTTCTCCTCGGCCGCCGGACTGCTGGGCAATCCCGGCCAGGCCAACTACGCGGCGGCGAACTCCTTCCTGGACGCGCTCGCCCGTCACCGCACCGCCCTCGGCCTTCCCGCACTGTCCCTGGCCTGGGGTCCTTGGGCCGACGACGACGGGATGGCGGCGCGCGCGGGCCGGGTGCACGGCGGGACGGTGCGCGCGGTCTCCCCGGAACAGGCGCTGGCACTGTTCGACGCCGCACTGGGCGGCGGGGAGCCCGTCCTCGCACCGCTGCCGCTGGACCGCTCGCCAGGAGCGCTGCCCGCCGGGGCATCCGTTGCGCCGCCGCTGCGCGGGCTGCTGCGCCCTGCCCGGCCGACGGCCTCGCCCCCGGCGCAGAACGGGGTGGCGAGCGGGGTGACGGAACCGGACGGTGTCGCCGGGGCCTGGCGGGACCGCCTCGCGGCACTGCCGCCGTCCGAGCGGGCGCCCGCCCTGGTGGAACTGGTCCGCGCCGAGGTCGCCGCGGTGCTCGGTCATACGCAGACCGAGGCCGTCGACCGGGACTTCCCGGAGCTGGGCCTCGACTCGCTGATGAGCGTCCTGCTGCGCAACCGGCTGAGCCTGCTCGCCGGGATCCCGCTGGCGGCCACCGTCGCCTACGACTGGCCGAGCGCGGAGCGGCTCGCGGATCACGTGTACGCCGAGCTGAGCGGCGCTCTGGCCGACGATGCCACTGCCGCCGGGCCGCCGGAAGGCGATCGGCGTCATGAACCGACCCGCCCCGCCGTCCCGGCGGTTGAACGCCGGCGCGGAACCGGCAGGTCGCTGCCGACCCTCTATCGGCAGGTCTGCGAAACGGGCGACGTCGTCTCCGCGATGTACCTCCTCGTCAGCGCGTCCCTCGCCGCACCCACCTTCGGCCACGACGAAGGTGCCGGGCACGCGATACCGCCGCTGCGACTGGCCTCGGGGGCGGACGGTCCGGCACTCGTCTGCGTTCCCGGCTTCGCCACCAACCTCGGTCGGCCCTGGTACGCGGGGCTCGCCCGCCCCTTCGACGGCGAGCGGGACGTCTTCGAACTGCGCCACCCCGGGGTCGACACCGGGGTCGCCGTGGCGCGGGACCTGGAGACGCTGGCCGAACTGCACGCCACAACCGTCCGCCGGCACCTCGGCGATCGCCCCTACGTCGTCGTGGGCCACTCCATGGGCGGTTCGGCCGCCCACGCGGTCACCTCCCGGCTGGCAGCCGACGGCGCGCCTCCGTCCGGACTCGTGCTGGTGGACTCGTACCACGTCACCCCCGATCGGGAAGCCGAGCCCTGGCTGCTGGCGATGCCCGCCCGGATCCCCGTGACCGTCGGCGAGCGGTTCGACAGCGCGGTGGACGACCTGACGTTGCTGTCGCTGGGCGCGTACACCCGCATGTTCCGCGGCTGGGACCCTCGACCCACCCAGGTTCCCACCCTGTTGGTCCGCGCCTGCGAGCCTCTGCCGGACATGCCGGAACGGTGGCGGTCGTCCTGGCCGCTCCCCCACGACACGGTGGACGCCCCCGGCAGCCATCTCGGCGTGCTGGAGGCGAACGCCCCGACGACGGCCCGGGCCGTCCGCGAGTGGATCGACGCGCTCACTCCGGGCCGAGGAAGGCCCACATGAGCGCCGCGACGGGTCTCGTCGCCCGTCGCGGTGTGCCCGAACGGGCACGTGACCTTGCCTCTGCTCCTCCTGAAGTCCGGCGGACGAAACGCTAGCGTCCCCTGGTGAGTATCAGTACCCCCGAGTCGCCACCCGAGCCCGGGGCCGCGAGCACCCGGCGCAGACGCCGCCCCGGACCGTTCACGCTGCTGGTCCTGCCGGGGCTGACGGCCGTACTGGGGGTCGCCGGGTTCATGACGGCGACGGGCCGGTTGACCACTCTTGTGTCGCCGGATCCGAGTACGAACAGCGCGGTGGTCGCGGACGGCGCGGTCGCCGAGCACATCGAGGACGCCTACGTCCCTTGGCTGCGTGCGGCGGCCAAGACGTGCACGGTCCTGAAGCCGTCCGTCCTCGCGGCCCAGATCGAACAGCGTTCCAGCTGGGACACCGACTTCGCCACGCTCTCGGGTCAGACGGGGATCGCCGGTTTCACCGACGCGCAGTGGCGGACCTGGGGCAAGGACGAGGACGGCAACAAACGGTCCTCGCCCCGCGACCCGGTGGACGCCATCATGGCGCTCGCCCATGAGGACTGCGCTCTCGCCGAGAAGGCCACCCGACTCAAATCCCATGGAACGGTCACCGGAGGGCTCCTCGACCTCACCCTCGCCGCCTACACGGTGGGCACGGACGCGGTGACCCGGGCGGGGCACGTCCCCACGAAGGCACGGACCTACGTCACCGAGGTCAAGGCACTGTTCCCGCGCTACAAGTCGTACGACCGGGTGGACACCGGGAGTTCCGGCAGCGGGACGGCGAACGCGGTGCTGGCACCGCCGCTCACCTCTCTCGTGGTCACCTCACCCTTCGGCACGCGCCAGCACCCGCTCACCGGCGTGACCAAGCTGCACACTGGCGTCGACTTCGCGGCGCCCCAGGGGGCCCCGATATCCGCCGCACGGCAGGGGCAGGTGGTGTTCGCGGCGATGACCAAGGCCTACGGCAACCGCATCGTGATCGATCACGGCACCATCGGCGGAAGACGGCTGGAGACGACGTACAACCATCTGTCGGCCCTTCGGGTCACCTCGGGCCAGAACGTCGACACCGGAACAGTGATCGGTTTCGTCGGCTCGACCGGCCTGTCGACCGGCCCACACCTCCATTTCGAGGTACTCGTCGACGGCACGTACACCGACCCGATGCCGTGGCTCGCCGCCGGTTCCTGACGGCGGCTCGGGCTGGTCGGCACCTGCGCGGGCGAACCCGCGCAGGGATCGGACGACACCTCACAAAGTGGCTTCGCGCTCGTGCTGTGCCAGCGGCGGGCCTTCCAGGGGCGGTGTCTTCCGGCCGAGGAAGACCAGCGCGAGCATGTCAGGCATGAGCAGTCGGGCGGGCGGCTTCTCCATGCTCATCACGTCCAGGAGGATGCGCAGGGCGTAGGGGTTGCGTGAGCCGGCGTCGACGGCCTTGTCGACGAAGGCGGCGAGGGTGCGTTCGAGCCGGGTGGGCGGCTGGTCGCTGGCGTCCGGGTAGAACACGTCCTGGCCCACGGCCAGGCTCCAGGCGTTCTCGACCGGTCGTGCCGCGGCCTTCTGGACGCGCCGGGCCGTACCGGGTGCGGCGAGATCCTGTTGCCGCAGGACGCGGCGCAGGGCGAGCACGCTCTGTGCGCCGGCGCTCAGCCCGTGGCCGTAGACGGGGTTGTAGCCTGCGACGGCGTCTCCGAGCACGGTGAAGCCGTCGGGCCAGCGGGCGGCCTTCTCGTAGTACCGCCGCTTGTTGGCGGTGCTGCGGGTGGTGACGACGTCGCTCTCGGGTTTGGCGTTCGCCAGCAGTTCGCCGATGACGGGGTGCGGCAGGCTCAGGGCGAAGGGCATGAACTCGTCGTTGTCGCTGCTGGGCTGCCCGCCACGGGATCCGGAGAGCGTCACGAGCCATCGGCCGCCCTCTATGGGGGCGATGATGCCGCCCCGGCCGGGGATCCGACGGGGATCTGCCTGGACGTTGACAATGGGAAAACCGTCCGCGGCGCTGCCGGGTGCGCGGTAGATCCTGCTGGCGTAGCCGATACCGGCGTCGACCGTACGTTCCTGGACCGGAGGAAGTCCGAGTTCCCGCAGCCAGACGGGGGCGCGGCTGGCACGCCCGCTCGCGTCGATCACCAGGTCGGCGGGGATGGACGTTTCGGACTCTTCCGCGCGTACACGGACACCGGTCACCCGGTCCCCGTCGCCCAGCAGGCCGAGCAGTTCCGTCTGCTGGAGGAGGGTGACGCGGTGGTCCCGCAGGACCCTGGTGCGGATCACCGCGTCGAGGAGGTCACGGCTGCACAGGAGGTTGGTGTGACGGGCGTGGCTGAATCTGCGGAACCACTGCCCCGAGGGAGCCTTGGACACCAGGTCGGTCATGATGCGCGGGGTGAGGGCGCCTTGGTCGACCAGTTGGCCGATGATGCCGGGCAGGAGGTCATCGAGGGCCTTCACGCCGCCGGACCACAGCACGTGGGCATGGCGGGCCTGTGGCAGTCCCTTGCGGGGGTGTGGGCCGTCCGGCAGCACATCGCGTTCGATGATCCGCACGTCTGCGAAGTCGGCGAGCACGGCCGCGGCGAGCATGCCCGTCATACCCCCTCCGATGACCACCGCGGTACGGCGGGAGGCAGTTCTGGCAGACGACGACATAGGGTGCACTCTTTTCTTTACGGGGAGCGGGAGTCTCAGTCATGGCTGGTGGCCATACGGGCGGCGGCCCGCCGTCGTGCTTGGGCGACGATCGGGGACGAGGACAGCGCGCGCGACAGAAGAACCATCAGGTGCGCTTGGGAAATGGACTCCAGGGTTCCCGCTCTCGCCGGTACCTCCGCGCCGGCGTCGTGGGAGACCTGCACACGGGCCGCGGCCAGCATGGCCGCTTCGGCCACCACCGTGGCCTGGTGCGGTGATCGGACTCCGGAGGTGCCATCGGCGGCGAGTGAAGCCACGGCCTCGGCGTACGCGGTCGTGCGCACCTCGTCGTCGAGATAGGGCGAGCAGGCCAGCACGCCGTCCCAGATGGCGATCTCCTGGCGTGCCAGACGCACGACCGGCGGATCCCACCAGCGGATGATCCCCTCGGTCGGCGCGCGCAGCGTCCGCAGCTCCGCGCAGAGAGGTTTCAGCAGCCGGTAGCGCCTCCACGCGCGCAGATTGTCGACCGCCGGTGGCCCGACCCGGGGGACGGCGAAGCCGACGGCGGTGGTGACGCCGGCGAGCATGACGAGCGGTGGGGACACGTTGGTGGAGAGGAAGTCCCAGTCCGCGCCGTTCCAGCGGGCTGCCATGGCCGTGTACTTGGCGATCTGGTAGCCCGCGTCGAACGTCAGGCCGACGATGAGCAGGATCAGACCGGCGCGGGTCACACCGCGTACCTCTCGCAGCCAGCTCGCGCTCATGACGGCGAGAGCGGCGGTGGCGGCCGTGTGCGCGACCATGTACAGCACGATCATTTCACGCATGTAGGGCGTGTTGGCGTAGTACGTGTCCAGGTCCTGGGTCCGTTCCACGGGGACCTCGGCCAGGCCGAACAGGGCCCAGATTCCCGCGATGACCAGTGCGTAGAGGCCCAATACGAGCCGGGCGGAGCGCTGTTGCGTCCGAGAGGGCCCGCCCTTCCACCGGATCATGAGGACCAGGTAGCTCGCACTGAGCGCCGTCATGCCGGCGTACACCAGCGGGGCACTGAAGTTCGCGACGCCGGTAGCGTCATTGACGTACCGGATCGTGGGCGGGGCGGACAGGACGCACACGGCGGCGCCGACGAGCAGGATCGCGTTGCTCGGCGCGACCAGGGAATCCCGCCACAGGCCCGTGCCCGCCGACAGCTTCAGTCCCGCGGCGACCAGGAGAAGAGCGCCGGGTATGTAGAAGACGATGCCGCTGTCCACTGGGCCTGCCTGCCTTCCGGGGATGTACATGGGCTCGGTCGATCGGACGGCGGAGAGGCCGCCGTGGCCCGCCGGGGCGTGTCCGGTGGAGGGACGGGCCGGCGCGGGGGCACGTCGTGCGGGCTCATGACGGGGTTCTTTCGTCGGCAGGGGCCGCGGCGGCCACAGCGGCCGCGCGGGCCGCCACGACGATGGGGGACGTACGCAACGCATGCGCCACGCCCATCAAGGTGGCGCGCGCCATGAGGCCCGCGGAGTGGTCGAGTACGGCGGGTTCGACGGGCGCGCCGTCGGGATGGACCCGAACGGCGGCGGCGATCATCGCTGCGAGGCCGATGCGGGAGGCGTCCTCGTCGCCGTGTCCCGCGGACCGAGCCGCTGCCTGCGCCCGGGCACGGACCCGGTCGTCGAGATGCGGGCGAAGGAGGTTCAGCCCGTCCTGAATGCCGGCCTCACGCCGGGTGAGCCGTACGGCGTACGACGAATACCAGGGGATCGGAGCGGCGAGCGGACTCCCGGGGGAGGCGCCGCTGAGTTCGCGCCACAGCGGGCCGAGCCGCCTCCAGGTCACCACGGTGTGCCGGAGCACGCCCAGCCGCGGCCCGAACAGCGGCACCGTGAAGCCGACGGTGGCGACGGTGGCGGCCAGGCTCGCCATGCCGGGCGCCAGGCTGGTGCTCAGCACGTCCCAGTCCCCGCCGGCCCACCGCGCCGCCACCGCGGTCAGCTTCAGGGTGCTGAAGGACAGGTTCAGCAGCCATCCGGCCACGAGGAGCCACAGCCCGGTCCGCAGCCATCCGCGCACCTCCAGCGCCCAGCGCCGGCACAGGGCCGTGGTGGCCACCGCTGCGGTGATGTGACCGAGCAGGTACAGCGCGATCATCTGCCCGATCCAGGGCGTCGTGGCGTAGTAGGTGTCGAGATCCGTACGGCGCTCGACGGGGGCGTCCCCCGCCACGAAGAGGACGATGATCGAGGTGATCAGCACGCTGTAGCCGATCTGCCAGCGTCGGGCGAGACGGCGTACATGGTCGGCCGGTCCGCCGCGCCAGTGAAGGATCAGCAGCAGGCAGGCGGCGCTGTAGGCGCTGACGATGACGTAGTCCAGCGGGGCGGCGAGATTCGGGATGCCGCTCGCTCTGTTCACGGCGGCGACGGTGGGCGGGGCGGCGAAGAGGAATCCGGCGCCTCCGAGGAAGATCACCCAGCAGACCGAACGGACCAGTGGGTCACGCCAGGTTCGGATCAGATCCGGCAGTTTCACTCCGAGGCCGGCCCACAGGGCCAGCGCGGGTATGTAGTAGCGCGAGGCGTTCACGGCTCAGACCTGGGACCGGCGGTGTCCCAGTGAGGCGCCGATCCGGCCGGCGATCTGGGACCGGTCCGTGGCGAGGCTGCCGGGTTCCCCTTCCAGCCAGATCCGCAGGTGCGTCACCGCCCGCAGGGCGAAGGTCTCGGCTTCCTGCTCCGATCGTTCGTGGAACTCGGTACGCGCGGCCACGGCCCTCACCGTCCGCTGCACATCGGCCCGGTCGCTCAGCACGCGTGCGGCGACGGGGATCCCGTCGGCGTGATGGCCGCAATCACCCTTGATCATGTGCCAGATCTCGTGGCAGAGGATGGCCAGTTGGTGGACGGGCGCGGCCCGCTTGTCGACGAGGATGATGTCGTGGTCCGGCATGTCGAGCCACAGTCCCGTGGCGGTGCGGTGCGGGAACTCCTCTTTGAGGAGAACGACCTCACGGCCCCTCATCTCGGCGACCACGGCGATGAGCGCGTCGAACAGCGCGTCAGGAGCGGCGGGTACGGGCAGGCTCACTCCGTCGGCCAACCGGCCGATCAGGATCCGCATCTCCTTGGCTCTGCCTGTGCGCACCGCTCTCCCCCGCGAACTTCAGCATGGGGCACCGTCGCACGGCGCCCGCCGATCCCACCCTGCCTGCACCCACCCGGCCGAAGGTACGCCCAACTCGGCCTGTCAATATGCCAAACAAGGTGCCTTGTCGGCCACGCCAGGCTCTGCGGTGTGCAGCAAGCTGAGGGGGATCAAATACCGATCAAACGGGATACGCGCGCATCCGGGCCTGGCGCATCCGATGCGTTCCGCAGGCGCTCCGGCCCGCGCGCAGGACGTCTGCCGGTGGCTGCGCCCGGCGGACGGCGCAGCGTGAGCTTCCCGTCCCGGGCGGCGACGGGCCTGCGTACGACCGGGTGCCCCCATGATCAGTGCCCTTCGGTGTGCGAATTGTCCGATCCCGAACCCTGTACCCGTTGAGCGTTTCTGCGCTGCAGGATGGTGTCGATCCAGTCAGTCACCAACTGAAGTTCCTCTTCGGCCAATTGCGGGGCGCGCGCGGCCAACTCCCGCAGTCCGTGCGTACTGCGCAGCCGAGACATCGGATCGGCCGCCCGTCCCTCCAAGCCGTGCAGGATGGGCTGGAGGGCGTGGTTGAGCGAGGCCTGCGGATCGGCGGAGAGCCAGCCGTTGGGCTGACCGAAGAAGAACGCCTCAATGCCGGCCTGGGTGGATGCCAACGGGCCACCGGAGCGGGCCGGACGCCGCTCCACCGTCTGCTGCGAGGGCGCCTGCCGTGCGGGCATCTCCTGCGAGGGCGTCTTCCGGCGGCTGTTCACGAGGTTCGACAGGGATGCCCGGGAGGCCCCGTAGGAGGCCGCGATCTCGTCGTAGGAGTGGCGGGTCCCGTCGGGGCGCAGGCGCGTCTCGCGCAGGTGGACGATACGGCGGACGATCCGGTCGGTGATGTCCTCGGCGGGGGGCTCCTCGCCGTCCAGGAGCATCCTGACGACATCTCGCGGGACGCCGCTTTCGTTCGAGAGCTGTTCCACGTCGAGCACGTCGTCGCGGCTCCGCCCGTCCCCGATCAGGGAGCCGATACGGCCGAGGGTCTCGGCGAGCGCTCGGCGCGTTTCTCTCACCGGCAGGTCTCCTGATGTCGGACGGGGGGCACGAACTGCACGTTGACTTCGGAGACTTTAGCCGCTGCCGAGCCCGGCCAGCCAGAGCGGAAGATACTCCAATAGCCGTACGCGGCTAGAGCAGTTGACATGAGTGGCTGGGGATTGCAGGATCACGACACGACGTGCGGACCGGTCGTCACGCAGCGGGGACGGGGGAACTCGTGTGCGCTCCGACGCGGGTCCCACGGAGTGTTCCGGGCTGCGGCGGTGCACCATCACGGGGTGCGCGGTCGCGGTCCGGGCCGATTCCCGCCGACGTCGGGCCGCACAGCGCGGAGGAGCCACGTGGCGCGAGGCGGGCATCACGCGAGGGCGGCGTCACGCGAAGGCGGGCATCACGCGAAGGCGGCATCACGCGAGGGCGGCGTCACGCGAAGGCGGGCATCACGCGAAGGCGGCATCGGCAGGCATTGCCCGGACGGCAAGCGCTCTCTAGACTCCCGTGCGATGGACGCGGAAACCGCCCTCGATGACGCCTACTTCGACTACTGCCCCTGGGATTTCGTGGACCGTGCCTCCGCCGGGCAGCGGGCCGCGCAGGACGCACACCAGCGGCGACTGGCGGAATCGGGCGCGCGCCTCGGGCCGCGTTGTTACGTCTCTCCGGCCGCCGGGGTCTTCACCGGCACACTGCGCCTGGGCGCCGACTCCTACATCGCCGGGCACGCCTACGTCACCGGTGAGGTGACCGGGGGCGACGACTGCACGGTCAACCCGTATGCCACGGTCCGGGGCCGGATCACCCTCGGCGACGGGGTCCGGATCGGCGCGCACAGTTCGTTGCTCGGCTTCAACCACGGCTTCGCCCCCGACAGGCCGGTGCACCAGCAGCCCCTCACCAGCAAGGGCATCACCGTCGGCGACGACGTGTGGATCGGCTCGCACGTGGTCGTACTGGACGGGGTGACGATCGGAGACCACTGCGTCGTGGGCGCGGGCGCGGTCGTCACGAAGGATCTGGCGCCGTGGACGGTCGCGGCGGGCAATCCGGCCCGCCCCCTGCGCGGTCGCCGCGCCCAGGTCGGACCACGACGGGACCGAGCGGTCTCGGGTGCCCTGCCGGGCGGACTCCCGGACGACCTGTCAGACGGCCCCTCGGGCGACCTGTCAGGCGACTTGGGGGACGCCGTCGCCCGGTTCGCCGACCGGGCCCGGGCACAGGCCGCCGATCTCATCGCCCGTTGCTGGAACCCCGAAGCCGGCCGCTACGCCGACCGGCCGGGCGCTCCCGCGACCGTTCGAGCACACTGCGACGCCGTCGAGATCGCCGACCTGCTAATGGGCTCACCTCCGGAACAGTTGGCCGCCGACGAACACGCCGAGCGGCTGCGCGCCCTTCAGGATCCCGGCAGCGGGCTGGTGCCCGAGTTCGCTCCGGACGGCGGTCCGGGGGTGCTGCCCGCCCCGGCCGCCGACGGCTGGATCGATGACGGCACCGCCGAGTACCACGTGCTGGCCGTGAGCTACGCCCTGGACCTGCTGGGCTCCCGCCTCACCCAACCAGTGCATGTGGTCCGGTGTATGACGGCTGATCAGCTGCTCGCACGGCTGGGGTCACTGCCGTGGCGGACGCGGACCTGGTCCGCCGGCGCGTGGGTGGACTGCTGGGCGACCGGCGCCCATCGCAATCTGGAGCTCGGCGTCGAGGACGGGGAGCCGGGCGCACTGGAGGCTCTGTTCGGCTGGCTCACGACGCGGGTGGACCCGTGGACGGGGATGTGGGGCACCGCCGAGTCGCCCGCAGCGGGCCGGTTGCAGCTGGTCAACGGCTACTACCGGCTCACCCGGGGCTCCTACGCCCAGTTCGGGCTCGATGTGCCGTACGCGGAGCGGGTCGTGGACACCGTACTGGCCCATGGCCGCGATCAGCGCTGGTTCACGGCCGGCCGGGAGAACGCCTGCAACGTGCTGGACGTGGCCCATCCCCTGTGGCTCGCGGGGCGGCGCGGCGGGCATCGGGCGGCCGAGGTACGGACCTGGGCCGAGGAGCAGCTGACGCGGGCGCTGGGACGGTGGCGGGACGGCGCCGGGTTCGGTTTTGGTCCGGCGGGCGAGGACGGTGGCGGTCCGGGCCGGGAGCCGGGGCTTCAGGGCACCGAGATGTGGCTCGCGATCGTGTGGCTGCTCGCGGATCTGGTGGGTGTGGCGGACCGGCTCGCGTACCGGCCGCGCGGCGTCCATCGCCCGGAGCCGGCCCGGTCGCCGGGGTTCGCGACGCCGGGGTAGCCCGTGCGGCACGCCATCCGGGGGGCGTACGCGTACGGTTGGGGCGCGCGGTACGCCGGCCCCTGGCATGCTGCACCCATGCCGACGCCCGTGCAGCCGTCCTCGTCCGCCGAAGCCTCCGCCACCTCGGTCAACGGCCTGCACATACAGGTGCGTTCCGTGGGGCAGCGCATACGCGGCGCGGGCAACGTCCTGCACGACGTGTCCCTCGACGTCGCGCCCGGGCGGCTCACGGTGATCGCCGGGAGCAGCGGGGCGGGCAAGACGATCCTGCTGCAGACGCTCGCCGGGCTGCGCGCGCCGACGGAGGGGACGGTCCTGCACGACGGGGCGCAACCCGGCCCGCCGGGTCCTGAGTTCGGGTTCGTGCCGCAGGAGGACATCATCCACCGCGAGCTGCCGCTGCGCCGGACGCTGGTGTACGCGGCGGGTCTGCGCATGCCGCCGGGCACGACGCCCGAGTCCGTCGGGGCGGGCGTGGACCGGGTCCTGGAGGCTCTCGGTCTCTCCTCCCGGGCGGCCACGCCCGTGCGCGCGCTGAGCGGCGGCGAACGCAAACGGGCCAGTATCGCCGCCGAGTTGCTCACCCGACCCCGTGTGCTCTTCCTCGACGAGCCCACCTCCGGGCTCGACCCGGTGACCGGTGCCGCCCTGCTGCGGACCCTGCGCGCGCTGGCCGAGGACGGCACCACCGTCGTCCTCACCACCCACACGCTCGCCGATCTGCTCCGCGGCGACCAGGTGGTGTTCCTCTCCCCCGACGGCAAGGTCGCGTACGCCGGTGAACCGGGCGCGCTGTGCGGGGCGTTCGGGGTGGGCACGGTCGAGGAGGTGTACGAGGCGGTGGCCCGGGGCGTACACGTCGAGCGCGCCGCGCCGCCGGAGGTGCACGGCACTGCCACACCGTCATCTCCCATGCCCGTCCGGCGTGTTGGTGCGGTGCGGCAATGGGCGCTGCTCACCCGTCGCGGTACCGCGCTGCTCCTGCACAACCGGCTCTCGGTCGCCGTCCTTGCCGGTTCACCGGTGATGATCGTGGCGATGTTCGCGGTGCTGTTCCGGGCGGGCGCTTTCGATCGCGCGGCGCCCGACCCCGGATCGACCGCGATGATCATGTTCTGGATCGCGTTCGGCGCGTTCTTCTTCGGCCTGACGTACGGGCTGCTGCAGATCTGCACCGAGCTGCCCGTGCTGCGCCGGGAATGGCTGGCCGGGCTGCGGATCGGTCCCTACGTCGCGTCGAAGCTGACCACCATGCTGCCGGTGCTCGCGGTCGCCGACGTGCTGCTGCTGGTGGTGCTGCGGGCGCTGGACCGGCTGCCCGCGGCCGGGTGGGGCACGTACGGTTCGCTGTTCGTGTCGAGCGTGCTGGCCTCGGCGGCGGCCCTCGCGCTGGGTCTGCTGGCCTCGGCCGCGGTGACCGAGCCGGGTCAGGCGACGCTGATGCTGCCGCTGCTGTGCTTCCCGCAGGTGCTGTTCTCGGGGGCGTTCGTGCCGGTGCCGCGGATGACCGGCGCCGGGGAGGCGATCAGCTGGGCGATGACCAACCGGTGGGCGTTCGAGGCACTGGGCAGCGGGGTCGGCCTGGAGTCGCTGTGGCGCGCGGGCACGTCGCCCCTGGGGCCGCCGCTGCTGGACTCGTACGGGGACTCGTTCGGTCATCCGGCGAGCCGCGGCTGGTTGATCCTCGCGGGGTTCGCGGTGCTGTTCCTTGTGGTGACGTGGGCGGTCCTGGTGCGCAAGTGCCGGGAGGGCGCGGCGCGGAGCCGGGCGGGACACTGAGCGCCGGGCCCGGCACCCGCGGGCGGCTTCGGCGACCCGGCCGCGCCGTTCGCGGGGGCGCGTCCAGGTCCACGGCGGCTGACGCCGCCGCCAGGCCCTCAGCACCCCACCCGAGCCGCCAGCCCCGTCACTCCCGGCACGCGGTCGCGATAGGTCTGGGTCACGAACGTCAGGAACGTCTCGATGTCCCTCGGCTGGGACGACACGCCCAGGGAGATGCGGACGGCACCGGCCGAAGGCAGCCGCAGCAGGTCCAAGTACTCCTCCATCGAACCGAGTTGTCTGCCCGCGGCTGAGCGCAGCCGGCGCAGCGGAAGGGCGAACGCCGCCTCACCGGCACCCGGGTTGCAGAAACAGCCGGTCCGCAGCGAGATACCGCGCACGGCGCTGTCACGGGTGACGACGCGCTCGTCGACGATCCGGCCGTCCGCTCCCAACAGGTTCAGCGCGACCGTGCCGCCACGGGCCGCCCCGGCGTCCAGGGGGCCGTACAAGCGGGCCATCGGGGAACCGTCACTGTGGCGCAACGCCCCCAGGCCGGTGAGCAGTTGGCCGGTCAGGACGGTGACATGGGCGTGCACCCGGTCCATGCCGAGGCGGTCGATCCACTCCAGCCCGGCGGTGACGTCCGGGACGGACAGGAAGTTCACCGTGCCGTCCTCGAAGGCCGCCTCGTCGTCCGCGAGAACGTGCCACTGCGCCTGCGCGCTGACCGCGTAGATCGTGCCACCGGAGAACCAGGGCCGGCGCAGCTTGGCAAGGGCCTCCCGGCGGGCGATCAGACTGCCGATGCCGGTGGGGTGGCCGAACACCTTGTACCAGCTGACGACGGTGAAGTCCGGATGGAACCGGCCCAGGTCGAGCGGATTCGTCGGCACGAAGGCGGCCGCGTCGAGCAGGACGTCGTAGCCCTGCTCCTGCGCCCGCGCGATCCACTCCAGCGGATGCTGGACGCCGGTGAAGTTGCTCTGGGCCGGGTAGGCAAGCAGCCCGCGCGGCCCCACGCCACCGCGCCGCCCCAGGCGGCGCAGGTGACGCCCAGGGCCGCGTCCGCGCGCGGTGAGCGCGTCCCACAGCCGTTCCTCGTCGATCCGCAGGCCGGACCCGCTCACGGGGACGTACGCCGTCGCGGCTCCCCTGGCCCGCGCGTACTCACGCAGACCGTTGACCGAGTTGTGGTTGTCCAGCGACATCACCAGCCTGCTGCCGCGCGCGAACGGATACGCCTCGCCGACCAGGCGCAGCGCGCCCGTGGCGTTGGCCGTGAAGATCACGGCGTACTCGGCGGGGTCCGCGCCGAAGTGCCGGAGCACCGCGCGGCGGGCCTCGGCGAGCAGCAGTCCCGAGGCGCGGGAGGCCGGGCTCTCGGAGTGCGGGTTGCCGAATAACCCGCCGGTGATCCGTTCGGCACTCCCCGTGACGAGCGAGCGTGGTGGCAGCCCGGCGCCCGTGTGGTCGAGATAGGTGTGGCCGCCCTCGTCGAGGTAGCCGAAGTCGCGCGCCCGCAGCCCTGCGAAGCCGTCCACGCCCCCCTCGCCCGCGGCAATGCCTCCGCAAGCCTCTTCGGTCGCGCGTATGTGGCCGCTGCCCGGTGCCTTGTCCATGAGTTCCCTCCGCCCGGCCGGTCCTTCCCCACGCTCCGGACCGACCCTCCATGAAGCTTCGCCAAAGGTATCCGTACGGACCGGCCCCTCCCCTGTGCCACGGCATCGAACAGTGATTGGGTGGGCCCGGCCATACCGTTCGAACCGCAGGAGAACCACGCAGTCATGAGCAACGCTTACACGTACGAGTACAAGGTCGTCACCTTCCGGGAGTCGCTCATCGGCGACGCGCTGGACAGCGACAAGCTGGAGAAGGTTCTGAACAAGCACGCCGAGGACGGCTGGGCGCTCAAGGCGATCACGTCCGCCGATGTCAAGGGGCGCATAGGCCCCGGCGCGGTGGAGGGACTGCTCCTGACCTTCGAGCGACCCCGAGCATAAATCCGTTTATGCCCGTTTATGCCCTTGTATGGTGCGTGGGAGGCCGAGGCGGGGGATGCTGGAGCTGATGAGACAGCGGATCCGCGGGTACTCCTGAGCCGTCGGAGGCCTTCCGGTGTGGAAGGCCTCCCCGGGCTGGGCGGATGTCGGTCGCGTGCCGTATGCCACCGACATCCCGGAGTACTCGTGTCCAGCCGCTGTCGGCCAGTGAGGTCAGGACGGTACAGCGATGAAGAGCGACAGAACACTCGACCGTGCGGTTGTCTCCAGCCACTCGGTGTTCGGCGCGCCCTGCTGGGTCAGCCTGGCCACACGCGATCTGCGGGCCGCGCAGGATTTCTACCACGCCGTACTGGGCTGGGAGTGGCACGCGGGCAGGCTGGGCAGGGAGTACCGGTTCGCCCGGGTCAACGGAGTGCCGGTCGCCGGCGTCTCGGCGATGTCCGGCTTCGGAGCGAGGATGGCCACCTGGACCCCGTATTTCGCGGTGGCGAATGCGGACGAGACGGTGTCCCGCAGTCAGGAGCGTGGGGGTACGACCGCGGTGGGACCGCTGTCGTTTCCGCCGGGCCGGGCGGCCCTGCTGGCAGACCGGGACGGAGCGGTGTTCGGCATCTGGGAGGGCGAGCTGGTGGCCGGCTGGGAGGAGTGGCGCCGGGCGGCACCGGTCTTCGTACGGCTGCACACCCGCGACGCCTTCGACGCCGCCATCTTCTACGGGGAGGTCCTGGAGTGGGCGTCCTCGGCCCCCGGGTCCTGCGAGGTGCGCTACGAGGACAACGAGGTCGTGCTGCGCAGCCGGGGCGATGTCGTGGCCCGTATCCACTCCGGCGCGGTCGAGGCGGCGCCCGACCCGACGATCCGGCCGCACTGGCAGATCCACTTCACCGTCGACGACGTCGAGGCCGCCGCCCGCGCCGCGCGCGCCCACGGTGGCACGGCCCACCAGCAGGGCGTCGGCTCGACCGAGGCCATCCTGACCGACCCCGACGGAGCCCGCTTCTTCGTGACCGCGCGCAGGGCGGGCTGAGGGCCGCAGCGTAAGTGCTGCCCAGCCCAGGATGTGCCGGGCAGTCTCCACCTTGAGGGCCTGAACGGTGAGGTGCTGTTCGGTGATCTCCGGGAACCGGGTCACGAGCGCGACCAACTCGTGGTCGCAGCATGACGCAGGAGGCTGTGCGCAGTCTCAGTAGTCGAGCGGCGCCGCGTGAACATCTGTACGAGCAGCATGCCCGGCCGGTGCCCGGCCAGCGGAGCCACACCGGACTCTCCGGAGTGATCCAACCACCTTGAAGATCGTCGCGCTGGATGTTCTCAGATGCAGGTGGGGGTGTGGGTGGTGAGTTGTGCGGTGAAGACGGTGGTGTTGTTTTGGTGTGCGGTGATGTGGGTGGTGGGGGTGGGGGTT
>NZ_JBHVST010000097.1:0-41732 GCF_042885015.1 Streptomyces sp. NPDC058086
TCGATCAGCGAACAGACCGATCATGGCAGCCCGGCACACTCATCATCACCGGTTTACGGATTTCCCAACGGAGTCGTGAACACCCGGGGTTCCGCACTAGATCATGCTGAATGGAATCGGCGAGCACCTTCAAGGAATGGGAATACCGTGTTCCCGCTCCCTTCGACGAGGTGGCAGCCCGGGCAGCGTAGCCCGTGCGTGCGGTGCCTCCTGCGCTGGCCCAGTGTGCTCGTGCAGACCAGCAGCGGCGGCCACGTAGTCCTGCGCCGTGAGCAGGCCGGTCAGTCGACCGTGCGGGTCGGTGACCGGCAGCGCGTCCATGTCTTCCTCCGTCATCACGGCTGCAGCGCGGAGCGTCGACGTCTCCGGATGGACCGTGACCGTGCGGCGCCCGTGCACGAGGTCGCGCACCGTCCGGCAGGACAACGTCACCGCGGGGTCCGCGCAGGCGACGGCGAGCTCGGCGCGGTCCAGCACACCGGCGCAGCAGCCGTCCTGGCGAACCACCGGCAGATGACGCTGCCCGGACCGCTCTACTACCTCCCAGGCCATCAGCGGCGTCTCGTCCTCGCTGATTGAGTACGGCGCCTCGTTCATCAGGGCACCCACAGACAGCCTCTCGTCCACGACTGCCTCCTTCCGGTCAGCGTTGGCTGGGCCGGGGCCCGCATCCAGTGGTTTCCCGCAGGACGGTCAGACGGCGGTGGTATTCGTCCTCGTCGATCTCTCCCCGGGCGAAGCGTTCTGCCAGGAACTGCTCGGGGGACGGCCCAGGCGGCCGGGCATCGGAACGGTCACTACTCCCTCCCGGCCTCGCCAGGGCGCGGTACAGGAGGACGCCGAAGGTGATAATCAGGGCCCAGAAGAGGATCGTGCCGACGGACATGGCGAACCAGCCCCATCCGCCGACATCGTGGTCGTACCAGAACATCACGGTGACTCATCTCCCTCCAGGACACCGAGAGCCAGGGGCCGGTGCCTGCAACTTTCGAAGTGTCCGGTTCTCACGCTCGCCCGGACCGTGCAGCACGTCATGAGCCGGTGAGGCCAATGCAAGGGGCCGATGGGCCCTCATCGCCGAGAGGGGGATGAACAGGATCTGCTGCCCTGGGAGCACGTGAGCCGCAAGTGGCAGCTCGGCCGGGCGGGCAAGGGTGCTCGTTACCGAGGACGATCACGGAGTCCTTCGCGTGGGGCTGGGACAGGCGGGATATGACGAGCCGGGCGTCGAGCCGGGCCCGGGCGGCCCGCCCGGCCCCTCGCTCGCACCGCACACCGTCCTCCGCCTGCACTTCACACAGGAGGAGAGCTACTTCTCGCTGGCCGAGTGCACCGACTGTCGCGGATGGCCTCGGACCTGCCTCAGCTGACCGATGCCGACCTCAACCCAGTGCTCGCCGGGCCGCACGGGGTCACGACGCTCGACGCCCGCGTCCGGCTCGCCCGCGCCACGCCCACGACCCGTATCTGCGCCGGCTGCGCTGACCCGGTCCCCACAGTTCGAAGGAGACCGGCCGTGCAACCCACGAAGGTCGGCGCCGTCATGCCCGACGATGTCGTCGCAGCCCAGTACGGCACGCCGTTCGAGGACGTCGTACGCCTCCTGCGCGAGCACCACATCAGCGGGAGCCGGTCGTCTCATGGTGTAGGCATCGGGCTTGGCGAGCCCGTACCACAGCAGGCCCTGAAGATACGGATACCGCGTCACTCGCAAGCCAGGAGGCGACGATCATGGACAGGCGCCCCCGCACTCCTCGCGGGCCCGGTCCTCAGGACCTGCGGACGCCGTCGGGGCGGCCTCTGCCCGCTGAGGGTTCCGCGTATGGTCACTCTCGACCAAGAACTCGCTGCCCGTGACCGTGCCGACACCGCCGAGGAACCTGAGCAGCGCGGGCCGGGACCCGCCGAGTGGCTGTGCTGCGGAGCGGGGAATCGCCGTGGTCGTGGTGTCGACTCCTTGTGTGTGCAGCAGGATTGGGGCCGAACGGCACTGTTGCACCGGCGGTAGAACGTGATGTGCTGGTGGTGGCGGGAAGGACCCGTTGGAGACGCGGAGAAGCGGCCCGCAGCCGCGCACCGCGCAATCCGGATCCGCGAGAAGCGGATGGCCCTTCCCGTCTCGTCATGCCGTGGCCGCGTCGGTCGCTCCGCGTGCCGCGGCGACCCGGTGCCGGACGATCCCGTCCTCGCGCCGTGTGACGAGGACATCCCCCGCGGCGGCGACAGACGGCGACAGCCCTGGTCCGGGTAAGGTGCCGGCGACCTCGACGGCGTAACGCTCCGAGCCGGTTGGCGGGCGTCCCATTCCAGACGGTGGATGCGGCCGGGGTGACTCGGGTGGGGCACCGCCTCCAGAACCACCGTCGGCTCGGTGCGGTTCCAGGATCAGCCGCCCGGATCGCGATCGCACTCCGCAAGGACGGTGCGGGGTGGGAAAGGCCTCTTCAGCGCCCGCCCGCGCAGGCAGGAGAGTGGCGGGAAAGTACCGCCCGTCCGACACTTGCATCGTGCTGGAACGGGTCGCCGACCGCGATGCTCGTGGAGACGCTCATGGTGACTTCCCTCCAGGCGGGTGCCTCCAGCGTGTGGGGCGGCGATGCCGGCTCGCAGGGGCCGAAGGGCCCTGATCGGATCCGAGCGGCCTGTGGTGGCGGGGCCTGTCCGCGTTCACGCTGGAAGCAGAGACCATGAAGGGAACCGGTGTGATGACTTCCGCCACCACCATGACCACGGCCTTGCGTACCGAGCACCGCGACCGCCTGATGCGCCTTGCCCGCGAGGTCTCCTTCGATGCGGGCAGTCGCCTGTTCGAGGAGGGTCGGCGCGCCGATCGCTTCTGGATCGTGCGGACCGGCACCGTCGCCCTCGACCTGTACGTGCCCGGCCGCCGTCCCGCTGTCATCGAGTCGCTCGGTCACGGCGAACTGGTCGGCTGGTCCTGGCATTTCCCGCCATACCTCTGGCAGTTGGGCGCCGAGGCAATGAGCCCGGTGCGGGCCTGGGAGTTCGACGCCGAGGCGGTCCGCGCGATGTGCGCCGAGGACGCCGAGTTCGGCCGGGCGATCGCGGTCTGGGTCGGCCGTGTGGTCGCCCAGCGGCTGCACGCCTCCCGGGTTCGGTTGCTCGACCTCTACGCCCCCTACGGCAGCCGTGGCCTGACGTGACCGCCCGGCCTCAGAAGGAGGACAGCATGGACAGCAGCCCGCACCGGGTGAGTGACGTGATGACACGTGCCGTCGTGGCGGTGGGCCGCAAGGCTCCGTTCAAGGACGTCGTCGAGCGCATGGAGCAGTGGCAGGTCAGCGCCCTTCCCGTGCTGGAGGGCGACGGCCGGGTGATCGGAGTGGTTTCCGAGGCCGACCTGCTGCCCAAGGAGGAGTTCCGGGACAGCGACCCGGACCGGTTCACCCAGCTGCAACGGCTGTCCGACCTGGCCAAGGCCGGGGCGGTGAGCGCGGATGAGCTGATGAGCACCCCGGCCGTCACCGTCCACGCCGACGCCACGCTCGCCGAGGCCGCACGCATCATGGCCATGCGACATGTGAAACGTCTGCCCGTCGTGAACGCCGAGGGCGTTCTGGAAGGCGTCGTCAGTCGCGGCGACCTGCTCAAGGTGTTTCTGCGCCCGGACAACCATCTCGCCGACGAGATCCGGCGCGACATCGTGGACGTCCTCTTCCCCGCCCCGGTCGAGCCCGTGCACATCATGGTCACCGAAGGCGTCGCGACCCTGACCGGACGAGTTACGGACGCCGCCCGCATTCCGCTTGCCGTCCGTCTCGTGCGGGGCGTCGAGGGAGTGGTGGGCGTGGACTGCCGGCTCACTGCCGCCGACGGGTAGCACCCTCGCGACGAGAACAGCTGCCCTGGCAATCGAGTGCCCTGGCAATCGAGGTTGTTGGCGGCCGGCCTGTTGTGCGTACGGGCTCGGCGTTCAGCCTTTGCCCCCGCTCAGGTTCCCCCACCGAGGTCCGACCTGCTTCCATTCCTGATCCCATGCGGCCATGCGCCGCCGGACGAGCCGGCTGCGAACCACCCATCCAGCGGTCCAGACCGCGGCGCCCGCCGAGGGTGCCATGAGGGCTCCGGTCAGGGCCGCCTGCAGGGTGGCCGCCGCACCCGTGACGGGTGCGGACACCACGCGACCCGTATGGTCCGTCCATACCGTGATCCGAGTGCCGGCCGGAGCACCGGGGAGCGCCTTCGCCCGGTCGGTGTGCACGGCTCCGTCCGCTGTCGTCCAGCGCACGACCGCCCATACCCGGCCGTCGTCGTATCCGCTCCCGCCGAGCGCCGTCCTCGCCGCGTCGTCGGTGAGGACGGCGGACACGGCGTGGACCTGAGCCTGCCGCGCGGCGAACGCCGAGTCCGTCGCCTGGGCCGCGGCCGCGCCCGCCAGGGTCCCGCCGGAAAGGGCACAGATCCAGGTGGCGAGAACGATCCACGCTTCGACGACATCGCTGTGCCGTCGGAGCGGGTTGCGCCGCCAGCGCCACAGCCGTACGGGTTTCACCGTCATGGGAGGTGTCTGCGTCATGGTCGCCGCCTCCTCTCGGCCGGACGCCGGACGCCGTCAGGTCGAGGCCGACGTCCGGCGCGTGTCCGGCAGGTCAGGGTCGAGGTCCGGATGGCGCGCCGGACCGGTCAGCGCGCACTGCACGTCCACCACGCCCTCCACGGCCCGCATCAGCAGGGCGGCGAGCGGGACGAGCGCGGTGTCGTGCACCAGGCCCGAGAGCGTCACGACACCGTCGCGCACCTCGACCCGGAGCGCTTCGGCGTGCGTACCGAAGAGCGGTTCGACGACCTCGCGCCGGACCTCCTCGGCGATGTCCTCGTCATCCCGCAGGAACACCTTCAGCAGGTCGGAGCGGCTGACGATCCCCTTGAGTGCGCCATCGTGCCCGACGACCGGCAGCCGCTTGACCCTGTGGCGTGCCATGACGCGCGCGGCGCGGGCGAGGGTGGCATCGGGTGTCACGGTGACGGCCGGGGCGGTCATCAGCTCGCCGGCTGTCACCGCGCCAGCCTTGTACAAGTCGGCGGGGTGCTGTAGCTGGCCATACCGGTCGAGATCGCTTTGCCGGTACTCCTCCTTGGGCAGCATGTCGGCCTCGGAGACGACACCGACGACGCGTCCGGCGTCATCCAGCACGGGAAGGGCACTGACCCGCCACTCCCGTATGGTCTTCACGATGTCCTTGAAGGTCGCTCCCGTGCGCAGGGCAACGACCCGGCGGGTCATCACGTCGCCCACCATAGTCGTAGCGCCGTCCATGGCGTCCTCCCTTGGTTTCGGATGCCGTCCTACGACACCTTCAGCCTGAAGCAAGGGACACGTTCACGGCATGGGCCGAGTGGCCCGTCTTCCCGGTCCCCGTCACGGGACCGACCGGGGTTGCGGCGCGGTCGGTGACGCTGTCGTGCGAGGGGTGTACGCGCAGTTCCGGAAGGCAATTCCTACTCGACGGGCAGCGGAACCCACCAGGCCAGCAGCGTGCCGCCCCTGTCGGGGCTGCTCACCTCGAACCGGCCACCCAGCTGCTCCGCTCGCTCGGCCATGTTGCGCAGTCCACTGCGGCGTCCGCCGGGCGTGATTCCCACACCGTCGTCCGAGACTGTCAAAGACGCCTCGTGGCCGTCAGTCGTCAGGACCACTTGGGCCCGGCCGGCGTGGGCGTGCCGTGCGATGTTGGTGAGGGCCTCGGAGAGTACGGCCATCACGTGGTCGGCGATCTCACGTGGCACATCGGTGTCGACGAGGCCTTCCATGCGCACGCTGGGAGTGAAACCCAGTATCGGGCTCGCCTCGCCCACCGCGCGGACGACGCGGGCCCGCAGCCCGCTGTGGGCCGTGCCCTCACGCGCCCGCAAGCCGAAGATCGTCGATCTGATGATCTTGATTGTCTCGTCCAGGTCGTCGACGGCTCGCAGCACCCGTCCGGCCGCCTCGGGGTGCTCGATGAATCGGCCCGCGCTCTGCAGCGTCATCCCGATACCGGTTGCGAACAATCGCTGGGTGACTCCTCCCCGTCCTGCTTCCGTTCTAGGGGTCGTTGCAACACCCCAGCTCAAGGGGTGCGTTGACGTTCGAGATCCGGAAGGATCGGAAGCCACAGGGACGCCGGATCCTGGTGCGTGAGTGGGAGGAATACTTCCGACTCATGGACCAGGGGGTGAGTAGTGGGGAAGCATGCCGGATTGTCGGCATCGACCGGCGGACCGGTATGAGGTGGCGTAACGGCTGGCGGCCGTCGGGCCGGCACAAGGGAAGCCCGCCCGTGACGCGTCCGGGGACGCCTGAGGGCCCACACTCGTCAACAGCCTCAAAGGGGTCAGCTCCCGTTACCTGCGCGCGGAGTACACCGGCCGGATCAACCGGATCGGGACAGGCTCGGTGTTCTGGTCCCCGTCCTACTTCGCGGGGTCCTGCGGCGGCGCACCGCTGAGCATCGTCAAGGACTATATCGACAACCAGACGCGGCCAGCCTGACCGTCACCCCGGAGACGCAGTGATCTCCGGCGCTTCGCGCCTCCGGGCCGAGGATCGCATTCCCGCCCGGCCTGAAGGCCGGGATTCCCTGCGAAGATTCAGAGGATGGCCTGCCCGGCACGCAGCCAGTCCTCCGGGCGGTCGCGAGAGGTGCTGAGGAGGGCGAGTTGGGGGGAGCGTTCGAATGCGGTCGCGGTGCGGCCCGCCACTGACCTGGCGCCCGCGAAATCGCGCACCGGAGCCTTGCCGCCGCGCTTGCGCGGCCCGAAGGCGTACTCCGGGACCCCGTCAGCGGCCGACATCACCGATGGGGTGCCCATACGGGTCCAGGTGGCCAGGTCCTCGTCGCTGCCGCGATCGGTCCGATTGCGTGCCTCGGCCTCCTCGACGAGTTCCAGCACCTCCTCCAGATGCCGTGCGGTGGCGAAGGACAGTGACGCCCCCTCCAGATGGGCGGCGTCGCTGAGTGCCGTCCGCACGGCCTCGGGTATCTCCGTCTCCTCGAACGGGAACGACTGCTGTGCCGCTGGTGGATCGCCGGATACAGCGCGGCGAGGTCGCTCTCGCCGCTTCCGAACCCGGTCAGTTGTACGGTCGCGAGCAGGGCGGGGTCGGCGAGGCCGGGCAGCAGCCGGGTCGCCGGGTACCAGCCCCCGTCCGTGGGCAACCGAGACCCGCAGGTTGAGCAGCGCGGCGCCGCAGCCGAGGTGGAGGGCGCGGGTGTCCGGGTCGGTGTGGGGCATGGCTCGGGCGAGATCGGCGCGCACATGGGACGTGCGGCTGCCCTGGAAGTAGCTGAATCGCCACGGCTGTGCGTTGTGCATCGACGGCGCGGCCGTGGCGTCGCGGGGCGAAACGCCCGCAGGCAGAAGCGCAAAGCGCAGTCAGTGTCCGCTCCGGTCGGACGGACTGATGCGACGCCCCGTGAGCTGTGTGGGCCTGATCGACACCCACAGCTCGCGTTCGCCCCCCGCCCATGGCTTGCTGTGGGCGTGATCGGCCAGCCGTCGCACCGCCTCGGGCTCGGTGACCGCCCGGGCGGGACCGACGGCCAGCACACTCCAGCCCTGGCTCATGGCCTCGTCCACATGGTCGACCTCGAAGGCGACGTCCGTTCCCACGGCTGCCGCCGGGGCCGAGTTCGGCGCGGTCCGGAAGACGATCGCGTCGTCGACGACCTCGTAGTTCACCGGAACGACCGCCGGGCCGCCGGGGGTCGACACCGCGACACGCCCCAGGCCGTGTGTCGAGAGCCGGGCGCGACACTCGTCCGGGCTGAGGTCCCGCAGCTGGGGATCGAGGAGTGCCTGGCCCCGGCCGGGCGGGAGATCGATTCCGCTCCCGCGCAGCGCCGCGACGGACGTGCCCAGCGCAGCGGCCAGCCTGATGAGACTCGCCAGGCTCGGGTCGGCAGACCGCTCTTCGAGGTAGGCCAGGTACTGCGGCGCCATTTTGGCGCGCCGGGCTGTCTCCGCCCGGGTCAGTCCCTGTCGCCGACGTTCGGCGGCCACGCGGTGGCCGATGTCGCCGGCGTGGGACGCCCCTTCCGGCGGTGGCGTGTCGAACCCGGCACCCGTCCGCTGACGTGCCTCGTCCGAGCTCGGCCGGGAACCCACGTCAGGGGAAACCGGGTCAGGGCTCCCCCCTGTCCCGTGTTCGAGGTGACGGATGCGCGCGTCGGGCCCGGGGAACACGAGCGTCACCTCGTCCGTGTCCGACCAGTGCACGTCGTAGGGAGGGGTTCCGTCCTCGTGATGGAGCCCCACGATTTCGCCGTCGCGCCTGGTGGCGCCGTTGGCCGGGCTTTCGACAACGAGTTGATCGCCGACGTGAGCTCGCATGGTCGCCGCCCCTTCCTCAGAATGGTGCTGTACCCAACGTGCCACGCGCACATCTTCGCCGCATGGCCCGGACAGCCCGACCAGGGGTGCCGAACGGACCGTTCTCCGGCCGACCGGCCCCTCAACAGGCGTCGCGGGCGCCGCATCCGGTGGCATCCGGTTCCTGACACTGTTGACGCGTGACCGAGTGTGACCGTCATGACCCGGAGACCTGACCGCCATGGCTCGGACGGGAGAGGCGGCACGCACCACCGTACGGTCGAAGAGGTCATGACCCGAGAGGTCTTCCAGCGCCTCGCGACATGCCGTTTCAAGGAGATCGTCTGGAGGCGTGGGAGCGGGCCAAGGTCGAACGGGCCAGGGCCGAGGAGCTGATGTCGGCTCCCGCGGGTGTGCGACCGTCCGGGAGCGGACGGTGGTCGAGGCGGCCCGTCTCATGGCCGTCCAGGGCGTCAAGCGCCTGCCCGTGGTGGATGAGACGGAACGGCTGCGGGGCATCGTCAGCCGCGGCGACGGCTACGGATATTCTTGCGGCGCGACGACGCCATCCGTGACGAGAAAACCGGGGACGTGCTGCGGCGGGCGCCCGGCCCTGCCTCCTCGGAGGTGACGGTCGAGGTGTGTGAGGGGCAGCTGCCCCTGGGCGGATCCGTCGAGGTCCAAGGCCTGATCCCGGTCATCGAGCGGCGGTGACGGAGCGTTGGCGGCGTCGTCTCGGTCTCTGAGCACATCGCCTGCCGGAACGACGACTCACGCTCCCCGGGCGCATGAGATCGGGGTGGATGCCGTCGTTGCCGGGCACCGGGCGTGTACGTGGCCCGGGTCGATGCGAGCCCGCTGCGCCGACGTCCGTCACACGGGCCATCCAGCTGCCGGTCGAGGACTTCGCCCGGTGGCGGGCGCGCCCAGGTCCTTGATGTCGCGCTCGGCGGTGCTGACCAGTTGCTGGCCGAGGTCGTGCATGGCCCTGCCCGCCGCGAGTTCGTCACCGATCTCGGGCACCTCGGCGTCCGCGGGGTTGCAGCGCGCCGCCCCGTGGCCGGTGAGGGTCGTGGTTCCGGTGTTGACAACGACACGTGCCTTGGTCGTTCCCTCGTCGTCCTCGGAGAGGTAGAGGCGAACCTTCCATTCCACCGTATGCAGCATCATTTTCTCCTCACCTTCGTACGGACCGGTCCGGTCCGGTCCGGATGGAGCTCGCCCGGAATGTCGGCGGTCACCGGTCGTCCTGGGCAGGGTCTCTTCCTCGATGCGGTGTCGGACGCGGTCGCTGAGGTCACCTGGTTGAGCACGTATGTTTCGACCAGCTGGGCCTGCGGGAGCGGAGCGGTCACCTCCAGCAGGGGTTCTCCCGCGAGGACGATCCGTCCTTCCGGCACCACTCGGACCTGTCCGGTGAACTCAAGGCCGAGCAGCGTGTCCACGTCGGCGGGCGGGCGGTGCCGCACGGTGGCGAAGGCGTCGGCGTCCTCGGCGCCGATCCGGAAGCCGGACAGGAAGTCCAGCGCCGATTCCAGGCCCGCACCGACGAGGAAACCGCGGTCGGACGGCAGGTTGCGGACGAAGAGGCTGAAGGTCGCCGGTCCGGTCGTCGCCTCCCGCAGACAAGACATCGCCATCGTCACTTCGTACAGATCGGTGGTCGTCGCAACGGACATCGACGCCAACTCCTTGCCGCCGGTGGAGGCTTCGCCCAAGCACTGGCGCAGACGCGCGGACCACTCGGGTTCGCCCATGAGCGGGCCCGGCTTCACGCGGGCGGTCCCGCTCCGTTCCCCACCACGGTCGAACGGCGGCGAACCCCGGTCATAGGGCCGAAGGTCCCCGGCGGGCGGCCATACGGGCCACGCACCGGCGGGGCTCACCCCTACGACCCGTCGCACCGGAGAGTCCGCATGCGCCGCGAGCGGATTTCGGGTACTCCTCGGATGAAAGGTGTGAAAGGCAACCGCGTTCGGCGCGTCGGCGCAGACGGTCGAGCAGTGGGCAAGTGGACCCGCTCACGGTCATTCCGGTTTCTTACGAGACGAAGGTAGTCGCCATGGAGCCAGTGGTCACCGTGGGCCTCGACGGCTCACCCGAGAGCCTTGCCGCCGCCCACTGGGCAGCCGACGAGGCCGAGCGGCGCCGGCTCTCGCTGCGTCTCTTGCACGCATGGCCCCTGCTGGCGCCGGAACCGCCCCGTGCCCCCGCGGAGGTGGATCAGAACTACTGGGCGAAGCGGATCGTGCACAACGCGCGGGCGGAGCTCCAGGCGAGCCACCCGGGCCTCTCGATCGTCGGCAATCTGGTCGCCGAAGACGCCCAGGACGCCCTGCTGCAAGCGGCATCGGAGTCGGAGATGACCGTGCTCGGCTCGCGCGGGATCGGGGCCGTCGGGAGTTACTTCCTGGGTGACATCAGCATGCCCGTCGTGGCACGGGCCGATCGCCCGGTGGTCCTCGTGCGCGCGGAAACCCGCGAAGCGGGGTCACGGCCCGCTCCGGGTAAGGCGGGTGGCGTAGTCGTGGCTCTGAAACTGCACGGTCCATCCGACGACCTGCTCGAATTCGCCTTTGTCAGTGCCGCGGCGCGGGGCGTGCCGCTTCGAGCCGTCCACGGCCGGAGCCTGCCGCTTCACGCGCACGTGCCCTGGGGTACGGACCACGCCGTCACCGAAGAGATCACGCAGGACGCGCAGAAGCACCTGAGTCTGGCCCTGCGCCCCTGGCGCGAGAAGTTCCCAGGCGTGGAGGTGGAAGACCACGTCGCACTCGAAAGCCCCGCCAAGGCCGTGATGCAGGCCGCCGACGGCGCCGGGCTACTGGTCGTGGGCCGACGCAAGCACGTCCCCGGACCGGCACCACGCCTGGGCCCCGTGACGCAGGCCGCTGCCCATCACGCGCGCTGCCCGGTCGCCGTCGTCCCCCATGACTGAGCCGGGCGGCCCGCGTGCGGAGGTGCGCGAGACCCATACCGCCGTGGTGTTCTTCGTCGGCGACCGCGCCTACAAGGTCAAGAAACCGGTCGACCTCGGGTTCCTCGACCACACCACCGTGGTGGCGCGCCGGGCCACCTGCGAGCGGGAAGTCGCGCTGAACCGTCGCTTCGCCCCCGACGTCTACCTCGGCCTGGGGGAATTCCACAGCCCGGAGACGGACATGCCCGAACCCCTCGTCGTGATGCGCCGTATGCCGGGGGAGCGTCGCCTTTCCCGGCTGGTGAGAGAGGGCATGGACGTCGACGAGGCCGTGCGGGCCGTGGCCCGGTTGCTCGCCACCCGGCACGCCGGCGCCACCCGTACCCGGGACGTGGACGAGCAGGGAACCCGGGATGCCCTCGCGGCACGATGGGAAGCGAACTTCGCAGAGGTCCGGGCATTGGCGGACGACGGTCTCGTGCCCGAGGGCGTGGAGGACGTCGAGCGACTCGTGCGCCGCTATCTCGTCGGCCGAAAACGGCTGTTCGACATGCGCATCGAACAGGGGCGGGTGGTGGACGGGCACGGCGACCTGCTCGCCGACGACATCTTCTGCCTCGACGACGGCCCACGCGTCCTGGACTGTCTGGAGTTCGACGACCGGCTGCGCTACGTCGACGGCCTCGACGACGCCGCCTTCCTCGCCATGGACCTGGAACAGCTCGGTGCCCCGGAGACGGCGGCACTCTTCCTCGCCGCGTACAGCGAGTACTCCGGCGACCCGGCGCCGCCCTCCCTCCGCCACCACTACGTCGCCTATCGCGCGTTCGTCCGTGCCAAGGTCGCGCTCATCCAGGCGCGCCAAGGCGCGCCCGGCGCGGAGGGGGCCGCACGTCGACTGATCGCGACGGCCCTGCGGCACCTTCGTACGTCCGCTGTCGGCCTGACGCTCGTCGGCGGACTTCCGGGCAGCGGGAAGTCCACGCTCTCCGGCGCCCTCGCGGACCGGCTGGGCGTCACCCTGCTCAGCAGCGACCGCGTCCGCAAGGAGCTGGCGGGCATCCCGGCCGAGGAGCCCGCGTCGGCCGGGTACGGCGAGGGCCTCTACACACCGGAGTGGACCGACAAGACCTACGCGGCCCTGCTCGATCGCGCGTCCGCCCTGCTGGCCGACGGCGAGTCCGTCGTCCTGGACGCGACCTGGACCGGCGCGCGACAGCGCGAAGCCGCCCTGCGCATGGCCGAACAGGCAGGCGCCGACCTCGTGGCCCTGCACTGCCAGGTTCCGGGTGATGTCGCGGCGGCCCGCCTGACCACCCGCGCACGCGGTGCATCCGACGCCGACCTCGACGTGGCCGCCACGATGGCGACCACGGAACCGCCCTGGCCAGAAGCCGTCGTCATCGACACGAGAGGCCCCCTTGAGGCCGCGGTAGTCCGGGCGCTGGCGGCCGTACGCCCTTACGCCGCCAGCCAGGCCCCGGTCTTCCGGCGCCCCTACATGGAGCCGGACTGAAGAGGTGACCTGGAGGACCCAGCGGCTGAGGCTCAGGACGAGGTCGTACAGATCCTTCGGGTACTTGTCGGTGAACGCCATGGTCACGGCGGCGATGAGCGTCAGCGCGAGGACGTTTCTCGCGCTTCACGTGGTCTTGCGCCGCCACTGCGGTCCGACCTGGTCCCACTCACGCCCCCACTGGTCGTAGCGCCGCTGGTCGAGCCGCCACTGTGCGACGCGCCCGGCGGCGAAGGCCAGGCCGCCGAAGGCGACCGCGGCCGCGGCACCGAGACAGGCTGCCTCGGCGGAGGCCGCCGAGGCGGTCGGCGGCTGTGTGGTGAGCTGCTCCTTGCTGTTCAGCCAGACGACGACCTTCGAGCCGACCCGGTGGCCGTAGTCCACCATGGCTTGGCCGGTACGGGGCGAGCCGTCCGTCGCCGTCCAGCGGACCGTCGCTCGGACACGGTCGTAGGGGGTATCCGTCCCGATCCCCACCGCTTGGGCCTTGCTCGCGACAAGGACGGCCTGGACCGGATGCCGCTCGTGCCGAAGCCGTGCGAAGGAAGCGTCGGCGGCGTGGGCCGTCAGCAGGCCGGTCAGGGTGCCGCCGATCGCGATGACCAGCCAGATGGCCAGCACGACCCAGGCCTCGACGAGGTCGTCGTGCCGTCGCAACGGATTGCTCCGCCACCGCCAGAGCAGCTGCCTCACACGCTTGGTCCTGCGCATCCGACCGCACCTCCTCATCGTCGTTGACTGGACGGTGCCATGGGGGAACGCGCGGCGGCAGGGGCCGACCAGGCGGCATCGGGCCCCCGCTCGGTCCCGCAATGGGGACCGATCGGCCCAAGCGGACGGGCGTCGTCGCCCTCAGGCTGGACATACAAGGCCAACCCGCGCGTGAGCAGGCCGCGCAGCGGCGTCCCACCGCCCTCGGAGTCGGTGATGCCGACGAGGAGGGGTGGTCGCGCGCATCGGGGCGCTCGCACGCCGTCGTCCCCCGCCATCGGCGTCCGCCTGGCCCAGAAAGGGGTCGTCATGAAAGCACTCGTGTTCCACGGTTCCGGAAAGTCCGCGTGGGAGGACGTCGCGGACCCCGGTATCCAGGATGCCACCGACGCGATCGTCCGTGTCGACGCCGTCACGATCTGCGGAACCGACCTGCACATCCTCAAGGGCGACCTACCGGAGGTGCGCCCGGGAACGGTGCTCGGACACGAGGCCGTCGGGGAGGTCGTCGAAGTGGGAAGCGACGTCCGTACGGTCCGCCCCGGTGATCGTGTCCTGGTCTCGTGCATCACGGCGTGCGGCCGCTGCCGCTACTGCCGGGAGGGCTCGTACGGGCAGTGCAGTGCGGGCGGGGGCTGGATCCTCGGCCACTTGATCGACGGCACGCAGGCAGAGTACGTCCGCGTACCGCATGCGGATCTGTCGACGTATGCGCTGCGCGGCGCGGTGGACAGCAAGGACGCTGTGCTGCTGGCCGACATCTTCCCCACCGCCTACGAGGTGGGCGTGCTGAACGGGCGGGTACGGCCCGCGGACACCGTGGTCGTGGTCGGGGCGGGGCCGATCGGGCTCGCCGCGATCGCCTCGGCACGGTTCTACACCCCGGAGAGGATCATCGCCGTGGATCCGGCCCCGGCCCGGCTGGACGCCGCCAAACGCCTCGGCGCCGACGCCGTCGCCTCGGCCGGGGACGAGGCGGAGCAGCTGGTCGCCGACCTCACCGAGGGATTCGGCGCCGACGTGGTCATCGAGGCGGTGGGGGTGCCGGCGAGCTTCGAGGCGTGTACGCGCATGGTGCGGCCCGGCGGGCACGTGGCCAACGTCGGGGTGCACGGCAAGCCCGCGACACTCCACCTCGAAGACCTGTGGATCAAGAACGTGACGATCACCACCGGCCTGGTCGACACGTACTCCACTCCCACCCTGCTGCGCATGATGGCCGCCGGACAACTCCCCACGTCGTCCCTGGTCACCCACACCTTCCCGATGGACGCGATGGAGGAGGCGTACGAGGTCTTCGCGCGGGCTGCGGACACCGGTGCGCTCAAGGTCGTCCTGGGCGGTCCGCAGCACGACGCCCTGACGATCAGGACGCCCTGACAGTCAGGACGCCCTGACAGTCAGGACGCCTCGACAGGAGGAAGTGAACGGCCATGTGTGAACACACACCGCCGAACGCCGCGTCCGCCACGGCGGACAGCGCACAGGGCGACATCGGACGTCGCATCGCTCAGCGACGTGAGGAACTGGGACTGACCCGGGAGGAGACGGCCTTCCGGGCGGGCACGGCTCCTGGCTACGTCCAGTACCTGGAGGAACAGTCCACCGCGATGCCCGGGACGGCCGTCCTCATCCGGCTCGCGGACGCGTTGAGCACGAGCGTGACGGCCCTGCGCGGAGGCGACGCCGATCTGCCACCCGGCGTGGGCCGAGCCGCCCTCCACCCGGAGCTGGTCGAACTCAGCGCCGAGGAGTGCCGCAGCCGACTCTCCGGGCACGGTGTCGGCAGGATCGCGATGGACACCCCCGACGGGCCGATCGTCGTCCCCCTGAACTACACCGTGATCGATGATTCGGTCGTGTTCCGGACGACACCCGACGCCGTGCCTGCCACAGCCGTCGGGGCACATGTCGCCTTCGAGGTCGACCACGTCGACGAGGCGCTCAGCCAGGGCTGGAGCGTGCTCATCCGCGGCTTCGCCCGGGCCGTGACGGACCCCGACGCCGTACGTCGGCTGACGGAGCTCGCCTACAGCCGTCCATGGGCGGGCGGTGAGCGTGACGTATGGGTGCGCCTCGAGCCCACCGACGTCACCGGGCGCCGAATCGCGGTGCGGTGACGTCATGGGTCGGGGTGCGATGACCTCATGGGTCGGTTGGGGCACCGAAGGGTGGCCGCTCTCAGGCCGACCTGGACCGAACGGCCCTCGCGCCTGTCCCTCGCCCCTCACAGGATGAAACACGTACCGCTGTACCCCGTGATGGCTGAGCCCGTCCGCCCCGTGAAAGTCGAACCCGGTGATGAATCCCAACGACGGCTTCCGTGAACTCGACCGCGAGGAGTGCCTGCGTCTGCTGGAGCGGGCACCGATCGGCCGCGTAGTCCACACGCGCCACGCCCTGCCCGCCGTCCTGCCGGTCAACTTCTGCCTGGACATCGACTCCGCGGTACTGATGCGTACTTCCGCCGACTCGGAACTGGCCGCCGCGATCGACGGCGTGGTGATCGCCTTCGAAGCGGACGAGGTGGATGCGACGGCGCGCTCCGGCTGGAGTGTCGTGGTCACCGGCCGCGCGACGGTGGTGACCGATCCTGTGGAGCACGGCCGGCTGACCCGGACCGGCCCGCGCTCATGGGTGGCCTCGCCCAAGGAGGTCTTCATCCGCATCGAGCCCGAATTGGTGACCGGCCGTCAACTCGTCGCAGGGCGCACGGTCTACGGCGTCGACCTCTCCTCCTGAGCGGCTCCGCCACTCGCAACGGCCCAGTGCGCCGTCGCCCCGTCGACCGGGGAGACGGCGCACTGGGCCGTTCGGGGCGACGCGCCCGGGACCAATGGCCCCCGTGGGGGACGGGTGGCCACTGACCACGATCACGGCAGCCCAGCAGGATCGTTCCCGGATCGACTCTTCCGCAGCCCGTCCCCAGCGACCCGCCCAAGGAGCACAGCCATGTCCAGCACCCCAAGCAGCGGCGAGAAACCAACCCTCAAGGCGGCACTGGGCCTGCCCTCGGCGACCGCGCTCGTGATCGGCAGCATCATCGGCACCGGAGTCTTCGCACTCCCCTCGGCCCTGGCACCGTACGGGCCGATCTCGCTCGTGGCGTTCGGCGTCGTCACGCTCGGCGCGCTCGCGCTGGCGGTCACCTTCGGGGCGCTGTCGAAGCGCGTCCCGGCGAGCGGCGGGCCGTACGTATACGCCCGTGAAGCCTTCGGCGAGTTCGCCGGCTTCCTCAACGCCTGGTCGTACTGGATCACCGCGTGGGCCGGGAACGCCGCCATCGTGGTGGCGTGGGTCGGATACGTCGAGGTGTTCGTCAACACCGGCCACCGTACGGCGATGTCGGTGCTCATCGCGCTGGTCGGGCTGTGGATCCCGGCCGCGATCAACCTCACCGGCGTACGGAACATCGGTGCCTTCCAAGTGATCACCACCGTGCTGAAGTTCATCCCGCTGGTCTTCATGGCCACGGTCGGGCTGCTGTTCGTGGACGCGCACAACTTCGGTTCCTTCAATGCCGGCGGTCAGTCGGCGATGGGCGCGATCTCGGCCGCCGCGGCCATCGCCCTGTTCAGCTACCTCGGCCTGGAGGCCGCCTCCGTGGTCGCCGGCCGGGTCCGTGAGCCCGGCCGCAACGTGCCGCGCGCCACCGTGTACGGCACCCTTGCCTGCGCGGTCATCTACATCCTGGGCACGCTGGCCGTCTTCGGCACCGTCTCGCACAGTGAACTCGGCGTCTCCACCGCGCCGTTCACCGACGCCGCCAACAACATCTTCGGCGGCACCTGGGCCGGTGACACGGTTGCGGTGGCCGCCATCATTTCCGGCATCGGCGCTCTCAACGGCTGGACCATGCTCTGCGCCGAGATGCCGTACGCCGCTGCCCGCGACGGACTCTTCCCCAGGGCCTTCGCGAAGCTGCGCGGCGAGAACGGCGTCCCGGTGTTCGGCATCGTCGCCTCCACCGTCCTCGCCTCGCTGATCACCGTCTTCAGCTACACCCGCTTCGACGACGTCTTCACCAAGATCGTGCTGCTGAGCGTGCTGACCGCCGTGATCCCGTACCTCTTCTCCGCCGCCGCCCAGCTGTACTGGCTGCTGGTCCGAGGCCGCGAGAACCTCAGCCCCCGGCGGCTGGCCCGGGACGTCACCGTCTCCGCGCTGGCGATGGCCTTCTCGTACTGGTCGATCCAGGGCAGCGGCTACCAGACTGTCTACTACGGGCTGTTCGTCCTGCTGCTCGGACTGCCGGTGTACGTGTGGCTGAAGCGCGACCGCGGAGAGTACGGCGAGAGCGGCGGCGTGCGGCTCGCGGCCGCGCCCGGTGAGGTGCGGGCCGCGGAGACCGTCCTGACGGCCAAGCGACTGTCCCGAGGCCTGCCCACGAGCCGAACCGGCGGCTTCCGGAAGAGCCCCCTCAACCACCAGGACTGACCGCACCACTCCACCGCCCGGCATTCGCACGACCACAGGAGCAGCCACGCCATGAACACCTTCCACGTCGACTCCGAAGTCGGCCGCCTCCGCCAGGTGATCCTGCACCGCCCCGGCCTCGAACTCTCCCGGCTGACCCCGCGCAACGTCGACGCCCTGCTCTTCGACGACATCCTCTGGGCCAAGCGGGCCCGCGAGGAGCACGACGCCTTCGCCCAGGTCCTGCGCGACCACGGGGCCCGTGTGCACTACTTCGCCGACCTGCTGGCCCAGACCCTCGACGTCCCGGAGGCCCGTGACTGGCTCCTGGACCGGGTCGTCACCCGTGCCAGTGTCGGCCCCGCCCTGCTGGATCCGGTGCGCGTGCGCTGCGCCGAGCTGGACGGCGAGACCCTCGCCGGCTACCTGATCGGCGGCATGCTCAAGAGCGACCTGCCGCTCGCCACCCCGCACAGCCTGGTCTGGAACGCGCTCGACACCGACGCCTTCGCGCTCGCCCCACTGCCCAACCACCTCTTCCCGCGCGACAACTCCTGCTGGATGTACGACCGGTTGTCGGTCAACCCGATGGCCAAGCACGCCCGGCGGCGCGAGAGCCTGCACGCCGAGGCCATCTACCGGTTCCACCCGATGTTCGCCTCCGCCGCGCCCGAGCCGATCCTCGACGGCCCCGTGGGGACGCTCGAGGGCGGCGACGTGCACGTCCTCGGCAACGGCGCCGTCATGGTCGGCATGGGGGAGCGGACCACCGCCCAGGCCGTGGAGAACCTGGCCGGGCGGCTCTTCGCCGACGGCACAGCCACCCGGCTGATCGCCGTCCAACTCCCCTCCACCCGTGCGTATATGCACCTCGACACCGTGCTGACCATGCTCGACCGCGACGCCTTCGCCATCTACCCGGGCCTCGCCGACGCCCTGCGCTCGTGGACCCTGCGGCCCAGTGAAACCCACGCGACCGGCTTCGACGTCACCCCCAACTCCGACCTGGCGACCGCGCTCGCCGAGGCCCTCGACCTCGACAAGGTGCGGATGCTCTCCGCGCCGCAGGACATGGCGGGCGCCGAGCGCGAACAGTGGGACGACGGCAGCAACTTCCTCGCCCTCGCGCCTGGAGTCGTCGTCGGCTACGAGCGAAACGTCACCACCAACACCTATCTCCGCAAGCAGGGCATCGAGATCGTCACCATCGCCGGCGCCGAACTCGGCCGCGGCCGGGGCGGCCCGCGCTGCATGAGCTGCCCGATCGAACGCGACCCGGCCGACTGAGCGCCGCCGTCACCGACACGGCCGTACGCCGCGACGACACCCCGGCCCACGCCCGCACCAGACGCACCAGCGAGGAACCCCATGACCACGGACCTGCGAGGCCGCTCCTACCTGAGCGAACTCGACTTCACCGCCGCCGAGATCCACCACCTTCTCGACCTGGCCGCCAAGCTCAAGGCGGCCAAGCGCTCGGGCACCGAACAGCCCCGGCTGACCGGCAAGCACCTCGCGCTGATCTTCGAGAAGACCTCCACCCGCACCCGCTGCGCCTTCGAGGTCGCCGCCGCCGACCAGGGCGCCGCCACCACCTACCTCGGCCCCGGCGACACCCACGTCGGCGGCAAGGAGTCCATCGCCGACACCGCCCGCGTCCTCGGCCGGATGTTCGACGCCATCGAGTACCGCGGCTCCGCCCAGTCGATCGTCACCGAACTCGCCGCCCGCTCCGGTGTCCCCGTCTACAACGGCCTGACCGACACCGCACACCCCACCCAGAGCCTGTGCGACGTCCTCACCATGCACGAGCACAGCCCCAAACCACTGCCGGACATCGGCTACTGCTATCTCGGTGACGCCCGCAACAACATGGGCAACTCCCTGCTGTCGATGGGCGCCCTGCTCGGCATGGACGTACGGATCGCCGCGCCCAAGGCGCTGTGGCCGGAGCCGGAGCTGGTCGCCGCCTGCCGCGCGCTCGGCGAGGGCAGCGGGGCCCGGATCACCCTCACCGAGGATGTCGAGACCGCAGTACGCGGCGCGGACTTCCTGCACACCGACGTCTGGGTCTCCATGGGCGAACCGGCCGACACCTGGCGCGAGCGCATCGAACTACTGGCGCCCTACCAGGTCAACGACAAGACGCTCGCCCTCACCGGCAACCCGGACGTCAGGTTCATGCACTGCCTGCCCGCCCTTCATGACCACAGCACCCGCCTGGGCCGCGAACTGCTCGACACCTACGGTCTCGACGGCCTCGAAGTCACCGACGAGGTCTTCTCCTCGCCCGCGTCCGTTGTCTTCGACCAGGCGGAGAACCGGCTGCACACCATCAAGGCCGTACTCGTCGCCACCCTGGAGGACTGAGCCATGCGCATCGTCATCGCCCTCGGCGGCAACGCCCTGCTGCACCGCGGTGAACGCCCCGACGCGTCCGTCCAGGAAGCGAACATCGACCGGGTGACCACCGCGATCGCCGCCCTCGCCCAGGAACACGAGATCGTCATCACCCACGGAAACGGCCCCCAGATCGGTCTGCTCGCCGTCGAGAGCGCCGCCGACCCCGCCCTGAGCGCCCCCTACCCGCTGGATCTGCTCGGCGCCCAGACCCAGGGCATGATCGGCTCCCTGCTGGCCCGCACCCTGCACGACGCCCTGCCCGGACGGCGGATCGCCGCGCTGGTCACCCACACCCTTGTCCGCGCCGACGACCCGGCCTTCGACCACCCCACCAAGTTCGTCGGCCAGGTGTACCCCTACGAAGTCGCCTCCACGCTCGCCCGAAAGCGCGGCTGGCACATCGCAGCCGACACCACCGGCTGGCGCCGCGTCGTCCCCTCCCCGGCACCCGAACGCATCCTGGAGACCGACACCGTGCACGAACTGCTGAACAGCGGCACACTCGTCATCTGCGCCGGCGGCGGAGGCGTCCCCGTCACCGCCGACCAGGACACCGGCGCACTCACCGGTGCCGAGGCCGTCATCGACAAGGACCTCACCGCGGCGCTGCTCGCCGAGGACCTCAAGGCCGACTTCCTGCTCATCCTCACCGACGTACCCTGCGTCTACGCCGGCTACGGCACCCCCGACCAGCGGCCCGTCCTCGGCGCCACCCCCGCCGAGCTGCGCCGCGGCGGCTTCCCCGACGGCTCGATGGGTCCCAAGACCGAGGCTGCCGCCCGGTTCGTCGAACGCACCGGGGGACTGGCCGCGATCGGATCCCTGGACGCCGCGTACGAGATCGTCCACGGCAGGTCGGGCACCCTCGTCAGGCCGGACCTGACCGTCGCGTGAACGCCCGTGACCAGAGGGCCGAACGGCCCTCGCCGAAGGCCGGGCGGCCAGGACACGGGCCCTGCCCGGCCCTCCCGGCGGCCATCGCGTCGCACGAGTATCGAAAGGGAGACATTCCAGTGCGGAGCAAGGGAGAGAACCGGCGATGACAGCGACAGTGACAGCCGGAACGCGCGCCCCCGAGGCATGGCGTGGCTTCGCCGGGACGCGATGGCGCGAGCGCAGCGAGATGGGGGTCCCCCCGGCCGAAGGCTGGGGGAGCGTCGACGTACGCGACTTCATCCAGGCCAACTACACGCCCTACGAGGGTGACGCGGCCTTCCTGACCGGCCCGACGGACCGCACCCGGACCGTGTGGGAAAAGGTCAGCGCCTTCTTCCCGGAGGAGCGGCGCCGGGGCATTCTCGACGTCGACCCGGCGACCCCCTCGACGATCACCTCGCACGCGCCCGGGTACATCGACCGAGAGCGGGAGCTGATCGTCGGCCTGCAGACCGACGCCCCGCTGAAGCGCGCGATCATGCCGAACGGCGGCCTGCGGATGGTCGAAAACAGCCTGAGGGCGTACGGCTACGAGCCCGACCCCTTCGTCACCCGCGTCTTCGGCACCTACCGCAAGACCCACAACGACGGTGTCTTCGACGCGTACACACCCGAGATGCGCGCCGCCCGCAGGGCCGGGATCATCACCGGACTGCCCGACGCCTATGGCCGCGGCCGGATCATCGGCGACTACCGGCGCGTGGCGCTGTACGGCACCGCACGGCTGACCGCGGCCAAGCGCGCCGAACGGGCCCTGCTGGACGCCGAGCCCTCGACCGAGCACGTCATCCGCGATCGTGAGGAACTCGCCGAGCAGATCAGGGCGTTGGACGAACTGACGCGGATGGCGTCCACGTACGGCTGCGACGTCTCCCGCCCCGCCACCACCGCCCACGAGGCCGTGCAGTGGGTCTACCTCGGCTATCTCGCCGCCGTGAAGGAACAGAACGGCGCAGCGATGTCGCTCGGCCGCACCTCCACCTTCCTGGACGTGTACCTGCAACGGGACCTGGCGGAGGGGATCCTCGACGAGACCCGCGCCCAGGAGCTGGTCGACGACTTCGTGATCAAGCTGCGGATCGTACGGTTCCTGCGCACCCCTGAGTACGACGCCCTGTTCTCCGGCGACCCGACCTGGGTGACGGAGTCCCTCGGCGGCATCGGCACGGACGGCCGGCCACTGGTCACCCGCACCTCCTTCCGCTTCCTGCAGACCCTGTACAACCTCGGCCCGGCCCCCGAACCCAACCTGACCGTGCTCTGGTCGCCCCGGCTGCCGACGGGCTTCAAGGAGTTCTGCGCCAGGGTCTCCATCGACACCAGCGCCGTCCAGTACGAGTCCGACGAGCTGACGCGCCCGCACACCGGGGACGACACCGCGATCGCCTGCTGTGTGTCGGCGATGGCGGTCGGCAGGCAGATGCAGTTCTTCGGGGCACGGGTCAACCTCGCCAAGGCCCTGCTGTACGCGATCAACGGCGGCCGGGACGAGATGACCGGCGAGCAGATCGCACCCGAGGCGCCCGCGCTGACCGGGGAGTACCTGGAGTACAAGGAGTTGTCCACGGCGTACGACCGCATGCTGGACTGGCTCGCCGCGACCTACGTCAACACGCTCAACGTCATCCACTACATGCATGACAAGTACGCCTACGAGCGCATCGAGATGGCACTGCACGACTATCCGGTGCACCGCTTCATGGCCTGTGGCATCGCGGGTCTGTCGGTCGCCGCCGACAGCTTGTCCGCCGTCAGGCACGCCCGGGTGAAGGTGATCCGGGACGACACCGGGCTGGCGGTCGACTTCGAGACCGAGGGCGACTGGCCGGCGTACGGGAACAACGACGACCGTGTCGATGCCCTCGCGGTCGGCCTGGTCGAGTCCTTCATGGCGAAGGTGCGCAGGCACCCGACCTACCGGGACGCCGAGCACACCCAGTCCGTACTGACGATCACCTCGAACGTCGTCTACGGCAAGCACACCGGCAACACCCCCGACGGCCGGCGCGCCGGACAGCCCTTCGCACCTGGGGCCAACCCCATGAACGGGCGTGACCGGCACGGTGCGGCGGCCTCCGCGCTGTCGGTCGCCAAACTGCCCTACGAGCAGGCCCGCGACGGCATCTCCCTGACGACGACGATCACCCCGGAGGGGCTGGGGCACGCGCCCGGTGAGCGAGTCGGGAACCTGATCGGCATCCTCGACGCGTACACGGCCTCCGGCGGCTTCCACATGAACGTCAACGTCCTGGACCGGGCCACGCTGGAGGACGCGATGGAACACCCCGACAAGTACCCGGAGCTGACCATCCGTGTCTCCGGCTACGCCGTCAACTTCGTCCGTCTGAACCGTGAGCAGCAGCTCGACGTGATCAGCCGCACCTTCCACGGATCGCTGTGAGGACCATGGCGACCGGCCGGATCCACTCCTGGGACCTGTCCACCGGCGTGGACGGCCCCGGGACCCGGTTCGTCCTTTTCGTCAGCGGCTGCCCGCTCCGCTGCCTCTACTGCGCCAACCCCGACACCTGGCACATGAGGGACGGGAAGGAGGCCACGGTCGAGGCGGTGATGGCCGAGATCGAGAAATACCGGGCCTTCGTCACCACGGCCGGCGGAGGGGTGACGATCACGGGCGGTGAACCCCTGCTCCAGCCCGTCTTCACCGCCGAACTCCTGCGCCGCTGCAAGGAGGCCGGGCTGCACACCGCCCTCGACACCTCCGGCTTCCTCGGCGCCAGGGCCACCGACCAACTCCTCGCCGACACCGACCTGGTGCTCCTGGACATCAAGTCCTTCGACATCCGTGCGTACCGGCAACTGACCGGCGGAGAACTGGCGCCCACGCTCAACTTCGCCACCCGCCTGGACCGCCTCGGCATCCCCACCTGGATCCGCTACGTCCTCGTCCCCGGCTGGACGGACGCCCCGGAGGCCGTCGCCGGGCTCGCCCGCTTCGTCGCCGGCCTCGGCAACGTCGAGCGGGTGGACGTCCTGCCCTTCCACAAGCTGGGCGCCTCGAAGTACGAAGCCCTGGGGATCCCCTTCCCATTGCGCGACACCCCGGTTCCCGGACCGGGACTGACCGAGCGCGTGCGAGAGCAGTTCAGGGAGTGCGGGCTCGCCGCGTACTGAGGGACCGGCCCGGTCTGTTCCGCAACCGCGTGCTCGGCCGGACGACCGGTCGGTTGGCCGGGTCAGTGCTGTCCGGCGCGATACAGGTCCCGTATCAGGGCGATCTCGGCTCCGTGGTGCAGCAGCTCCTGGTTGACCCACCACACGATGTCGATGAAGGGTTCGTCGGCGTCGCTGCCGTGCGGGTAGGTGCAGTACCCCACGGTGTCGAGCGCGGCGTCGTCGACGCTCAGCAGTGCCTTGCGCCAGGCAGTGGCGCCGGCGTCGAACGCGGCGACCGCCCCCGCGACATCCCCGCTGACGGGACTGACGTCCCGGGTCAGCGCGTGGCTGCCGTCCGTGTGGTCGGCGCGCAGGGTCAGCATTTCGCTCAGGTGGCTCAGGCGCCACGCGATGGTGGTGAAGGGCGGCGGCCACGGGTGCGGGTAGGGCGCGGCGTCACGCCCCCAGTCACCGGTGCCCGCCAGGAGGGTCGCGCGCGGGCCGGGCCCGTCCGCACGCCGCCGCACCGACCAGCAGCCCGGCACCGGCTCCCAGAAGTACTCCTCGCCGGTCATGGGGCCGACCTCTGTGTCCGTCCCGTCACCGCTGTCCATGACCGGTCCCGCCATGCGGCCGGCGAGGCGTTCGCGCGCGAAGTCGAACTGCTGCAGCAACGGGGCCAGGCGAGGCGGGATCACGATCATTCGGACTCCTGTGGCTGACGAACTGCCGGTCCTCGGGGGCCCGACGCGCCAGCTTGTCAGAGACGGCACGACGCCGCGTCTCATTTTCTGCGAGCCCACGTACCGACCCCTCGCACCAAGTCCTCACGCCGCTGACCGGATCGTTCCGGTGCGGGCCTGGATCAGGCCTGCGGATCCGGTATCTGGCCAGGTCAGAATGGGAGGCATGAACCGAGCGCTGATTGTGATCGATGTCCAGGAATCCTTCCGAGCCCGCCCGCTGTGGGAGGAGATCGCCAATCCGAAGATCGCGGAGCCGGTCAACCGTCTGGTGCGACTCGCCCGCGCCAACGGCGACCTGGTCGTCTGGGTCCTCCACACCGAGCCCGGCAGCGGCGGCGTCTTCGACCCGGCCCAGGGGCACGTCCGCCTGCTGGACGAACTGGAGCGGCCGCAGTCCGGTGAGCCGGTCCTGCACAAGACCTCCCACAACGCCTTCACCACCACCAACCTGCAACAACTGCTCACCGAGGCGGGCGTGCGCGAGCTGACGGTCTGCGGCATCCGTACCGAGCAGTGCGTGGAAACCACCACCCGGGTGGGAAGCGACCTCGGATACCGGATGGTCTTCGTCACCGACGCCACCACCACCAATCCGATCGGCGAGCTCAGCGCCGACGCGATCATCGAGCGCACCGAGGCCGTTCTGCGCGACCGGTTCGCCCGGATCTCCACGGTGGCCGAGCGGGAGGCGGAGCTGGGAGCATCCGAGGCGTGAGCCATGTCGTCTTCGTTCTCGTACCCGGCGTCCACCTGCTCGACCTCGCCGGACCGGCCCAGGTCTTCAGCATGGCGGGGGACTTCGGACAGCCCTACCGGCTGAGCTACGTCGCCGACCAGGAGCAGGTGTGCAGCGCCCAGGGACTGCCGCTGGCCGCCCGCACCCAGTGGCCGGAGCTGGGCGCCGACGACCTGGTGGTGGTGCCGGGGTGGAGAGCGTCCACACTGCGCGCCGGCCCCGAGCTGAGCCGGTCCATGCTGGATCGACTGCGCGCCCACCACACCGCCGGAGGCGCTGTCGCCAGCGTGTGTGCCGGGGCCGAGGCCCTCGGCCGGGCCGGGCTGCTGGACGGGCGCCGGTGCACCACGCACCACCACCTCCAGGACGAACTGGCGGCCCGCCATCCCCGGGCGATCGTGGTGCGGGATGTGCTGTTCACCACCGACGACCGGGTCGTGACGTCGGCCGGTATCGCCAGCGGCATCGACCTGGCGCTGCACCTGCTGGCCGTCCGCCACGGTCCCGCACTCGCCGCCCAGGTGGCACGGGACATGGTCGTCTATGCCCGTCGCAACGGCCACGAGCCGCAGGCCAGCGCCATGCTCCGGCACCGGTCCCACCTCGATGACACCGTCCACCGTGCTCAGGACCTCATCGACGCCCGATTCGCCGAACCACTGCCGCTGGCCCACGTGGCCGCCAGTGTCGGCGTCAGCGAACGCACGCTGACCCGGATGTTCCACCGCGCCACCGGCGGCCTGACGCCGCTGCGCTACCAGCAGACCCTGAGACTGGAACGCGCGGAGCACCTGATCGGCCACGGCACAACGGTGGAAGCCGCGGCCCGCGAGGTGGGCTTCCAGGACGTTCGGATGCTCCGCCGTCTGCGTTCCCGAGCGCCTTCCGAGGCGACGGGGTGAGCCGTTCCGGCTTGGCACGGCCGCTCACGACCTAGGACATGACCCAGCGGTGGCGGACGTGCCAGGTAGCGCCGTCGGCGGTCGCCCCGCGCAGGCCGTGCAGGGTGTCCGGGCCTGCGAGCGCGGGGAGGCGGGTGTCCCGCAGAGAGGCGAAGGCGAAGGTGCGCGCCGGGTCCCAGTCGGTGGAGTGGCGCAGACGGCGGGCGAGTTGGGCGAAGCCGAGCGGAGCCCCGGCCATGACCCAGGCGTCGGGTGCTTCGGCAGTCAGCCTTCTGGCGGGGCGCAGCCAGGATGCGGCGGTCTCCGGCCAGTCCACCGACGCGAGGACCTTTCCGCCACGCGCGTCCCACGCGGCGGCGAAGGCTTCGGCGGCCGCCAGGGAATTTGCGTCGCGGCTGTGCCCGATGGTCACGGTCTCGATCCGCGACTTCGGAAGGGTCAACAGGCCGATGAGGGCGGCGAGTTCGGCGTCCGTATGCGGCGTGGGTGCGGGCAGGTCGCTGAACTCGGCCAGCTCGGCGGCACCGATCAGGGGTGAGCGGGACCGCTCCCGCTCGGCGAGGATGCTCATGACGAGGCGCCACTGCCTTCTCGGGTCGTTTTCCAGCGGGCGAACTCGTCGGGCAGGCAGACCGCGCAGGGCCGGTATCCGGCCGCGATCGCGGTGGCCTCGTCCGGAAAGAACACGCGGTGCTCGACGTAGTGGCCGCGGGCGATGGCCCGGAGGGCGGAAGGGCAGTTGAGACGCCCGTAGAGGCGCCCGCGCCGGTGTCCGCCGAGTGCGCCCGGCGTGCCACTCCGACAGAGCTGCCCGTCCGGACCGAGCAGTGCGTACGTGCGGTGCGCGGCGGGGGGCGTCATCGATCTCGATCCCTTCCTGTCCAAAGTCACAAGTGAAGTCGCACCCCCAACCTTGCGGCTTGTGGACCGCCTTGCCCGGCGGGATTCGGTCGTCACGTTGTGCAGACGCCGGTGCCCAGTTCCTGAAGGGGCTGGGTTGTCGACGTTCCCGCGACGAGGCGTCGGACGGCCTCGACGACCGCGTCGCGGTGCTGTCGGGTCTGCTCGGCAGCCTGGTCGTGGGTGGCCATGGGGCTGGTGGGCATCCATGCGTTGGCGAGGGCGAGGGTGAACACGAGCAGGTCTTCGGGGGTGAAGGCCGTGGTCAGCAGGCCGTTGGCCTGCGCCTCGGTGATCGCGGCGGTCTTCTGCCGCATGGAGGCTTCCAGCCCTTGAGGCTCGCGGTCCGTGCCCGAACGTTCGAGGCGGTGCCAGGTGGCCAGCCGGAGCTGGTGCGGGTTGGCGAGGAGGAAATCGAACAGGCGGCCCGCGTAGCCCGGCAGGTCCTCGGGTGTGAAGGGGACCTCGTCGAGGACGCGGGCGACATGCGCATCCATGACGGCGTCGAACAGCTGCTCCTTGTTGCCGAAGTACGTGTAGATGAGGGCCTTGTTCACCTCTGCCGCGGCGCCTATGCGATCCACTCGGGCACCGGCGATACCGCGGGCCGCGAACTCGTCCGTCGCGGCTTTGAGCAGGCGGGCCTTGGTGGCCTCGGAGTCCCGGGGGCGGGCGGGGGGCTGGTGCTGGGGCATGCCTCCAGAGTAGTGCAACTAACTGTTTATTTGACACATCCCATGAGCAGTCGCACTATGTAAATGACTGTTTAGTTAGCAGGGTCCAGCCCTGCGGTTCCCGGCCTTCCTCAGCCACCGCCCTCCCGGAAGCGAAGACACCTCATGACCAAGACCTGGCTCATCACCGGCAGCTCCCGCGGCTTCGGCAGGGCACTCGCCCGCCACGTCCTCGACAACGGCCACCGTGTCGTGGCCACGGCCCGCCGCCCTGAGCAGCTCAAGGACCTCGTCGAGCGCTACGGCGACCGAGTCCGCGCCGTCGCCCTCGACGTCACCGACCCGGCGGCCGCCCGCGCCGCCGTGCAACTCGCCCTGGACGCCTTCGGCGGGCTCGACGTCGTCGTGAACAACGCCGGGTACGCCAACAGTGCCGCCATCGAGGACATGCCGGACGAGGACTTCAGGGCCCAGATCGAGACGAACCTGTTCGGCGTCGTCAACGTCACCAAGGCTGCCCTGCCCGTACTGCGCCGACAGGGTTCCGGCCACTTCCTCCAGTTCTCCTCCATCGGCGGACGCGTGGGCGGATCACCGGGCCTGAGCGCCTACCAGACCGCGAAGTTCGCCGTCGAGGGCTTCTCCGAAGTCCTCAACGCCGAAGTCGGGCCCCTCGGTATCAAGGTCACCATCATCGAGCCCGGTGGCTTCCGCACCGACTGGGGCGGCTCGTCCATGACCGCCCTGCCCGTAAGCCCCGCGTACGAAGAGACCGTTGGCGCGATGAGCCGCTACCGCGAACAGACCGCCGCGACCTGGCCCGGAGACCCCGCCCGGGCAGCCAGGATCATCACCGACCTCGTCGGGCTCGACGAGCCGCCGCTGCGCCTGCTGCTCGGCGCCGGAGCCGTCGAGATGGCGGCCACCGCCTCCCGTACCCGTGCCGCCGAAGCCGAGCGGTGGGCCGATGTCAGCCGCTCGGCGGACTTTCCCGCGGGTGAATGACGGAGGTGACGGGGCGGAGCACGTCCACCGGATCAGCCCCGCGGCGGCTCGACTCAAGACGTTGTTGACGGCGGGGTTGCGGCGGTCGCCCGGTCGGGATCGGATGCGGACGGTTTCGCGCGGACCACGGCTTGATCGCCTCGTGGTCCGAACAGATGCAGGATTTCGACGGCGCTGTTGTTCGCCGGACCGAACCAGTGCGGTTCTCGGGTGTCGAACTCGGCCACTTCGCCCGGGTGGAGTGTGCAGTCCTGCTGTCCGAGGATGAGGCGAAGTTCGCCCGCGAGGACGTAGAGCCACTCGTAGCCGTCATGGGTCACCAACGCCGGCTCGCGGGGAGCCAGTACCTGCTTGAACACCTGCACCCGACCCGGGTACTGCGTCAGCGGCACGAGGACGCTGCCGTGACCTTTGCGCAAGGGCTTGAGATGCACCCGAGGGTCACCGGTGGCCGGCGCGGCCACCAGCTGGTCGAGTGCGATGCGGTGCGTACGCGCGAGCGGGATGAGCAACTCCAGGGTCGGGCGCCGCTTGCCCGACTCGAGACGCGACAGCGTGCTCACCGACATTCCGGTCGTCGCCGCGAGCGCCTCCAGTGTGAGTCCGCGGTCCCGGCGCAGCGTGCGCAGCCGGGGGCCGATGCCGTCGATGATCTGTTCCAGCTCCGCGTCCATGGGGTCCAGTTTGCAGCCTTCGCAAATTTGGTGGGCGGCGGGTGCGGTCCGGCCTGAGCCTTGCCGGGCAGCCCCTTCCGGACGTGAGAGGTACCAAGTGACCGCGACCACCCATCCCATTCAGCCACTTGACCCCGTTCAGCCCGTTCTGAGCGTACGCGGACGCTGGACGGTGCTGGCCGTCTGCTGTCTGAGCATGTTCCTGGTGGGCCTGGACACCACCATCGTCAATGTCGGATTGCCGGCGATCGGGCATGGTCTCGGTATCGGGACCCGCAGCCTCGAATGGACCGTGGACGCGTACACGCTCGTCCTGGCCAGTCTCCTGATCTCCTCCGGCGCGCTGGCGGACCGGTTCGGACGCCGTCGGGTGTTCCAGGTCGGCCTGGTCGTGTTCGGTGCGGCTTCGCTGGTCTGTGCGATCGCTCCTTCGGTGGGCGTGCTGATCGCGGCCCGCGCCGTCCAGGGAATCGGCGCCTCGATGCTCAGTCCCGTGGCTCTCGCGATCGTGGTGAACGCGATGCCCGACCCGAGGGAGCGAGCGCAGGCGATCGGTGTCTGGGCGTCGGTCTTCGGGCTGAGCATGGCGGCCGGCCCTGTTACGGGCGGCGCCCTCATCGCGGGCTGCGGCTGGCGGTCGGTGTTCTGGATCAACGCGCCGGTCATCGTGGGCGCCCTCGTGCTCAGCGCGCTCTTCGTGCCGGAGTCCCGCGCACCGCGGGCACAGCGGCTCGACCTCCCGGGGCAGGCCCTGCTGACCGTGGTCATCGGCGTCTCGGTCGGCGTCCTCATCGAGGGACCGCGTATCGGTTGGGCGTCGCTTCCGGCGCTGGTCGCGTACGCGATCGTTGCCGTGGCGGCAGTCGGATTCGTGTCGGTCGAATCCCGCCGGAGCGAGCCGCTGATGGATCTACGGCTCTACCGGCATCCGGTCTTCAGCAGCGCCGTGCTGGGCGCCGTGGCGGTTTTCGTCGCCCTGAACGTGACGCTCCTGCTCAACACCCTCTACCTGCAACACACCCGAGGCTGGACACCACTGGCCGCCGGCGTGGCGACGTTGCCCATGGCTGTCGGAGCGACCGTCTGCGCACCCCTGTCCGGCCGTCTGGTCGGTCGTATCGGACCGCGGTTGCCGCTTGTCCTGGCCGGCGGTTTCATCACGGCGGGCGGACTCTGCCTGGTCGGGCTCGACCAGCACACGAGCGTGCTCCTGCTCCTGTCGGCCTACTTGCTCATCGGCGTCGGGTTCGGCTTCGCCAACGCGCCGATCACCAACACCGCGGTGAGCGGACTGCCTTCCACCTGTGCGGGCGTGGCCGGAGCGATCACGTCCACCGCACGCCAACTCGGCTCCGCGCTCGGCATAGCCATCGCCGGCGGCCTGGTCGCGGGCACCACCCCGACGGGACTCGCGCACGCGTCCCGCCCGGGCTGGATCCTGGTCTCCACCTGCGGACTGTTCCTGCTCCTCGTGGCCCACGCGGCACGGCCGAAGAAGGACACGATTCGCCCCACCTCCCCGCAAACACGGTGAGCCGAGAGGCCAACGCATCTCGGCCGCCGCCTCGACCCCGACATCGACTTCGTCGACAGGGCCGGCCATGGCGGCCGGCCGCCCGCCCCTCGCGGCCGGCGGTGTCAGCTCCTCCGGTATCGGTATCCCCGCTATGGCGAAAAGGTCTGCGGTGCGCAGGCCGAGCGCGGGCGCGAACTGTCCGAGCAACCCTGGGGAGGGTCTTCCGGCTCGCATGGCGCAGCGTGGCGAGGAACTGTTCGATGGAGCCGCAGCCTCGTCCGCGTCATCCGTCACCCCTCGGGGCGAGCCAATATCTGTGCCCGTGAAGTGAGAAAATGGCGGAAGGTGCAACGAGGTTTACTGTATCGACAGGCGGGGCGCGATTATTTACCGCACGCGATCGATCGCAACGTGCTACTGTAGATCCCAGTTGCAGTTGTGGTTCCCGAAATCTTGCAAGTGCCCTCACCGGCTTCATCTGCCGGTGGCGCTCTTTTTCGGCTCCGGCGATCTTTCCGGCGGGATAATCATCGCGGCGACGCGGAGTACGCACAGTGCGAAGCTCCGAACACCGTCCCGAAGGAGATTTGACATGGCTGCCGGTACCGTGAAGTGGTTCAACGCGGAAAAGGGCTTCGGCTTCATCGAGCAGGACGGCGGCGGCGCGGACGTCTTCGCCCACTACTCGAACATCGCCGCCCAGGGGTTCCGCGAGCTGTCGGAGGGCCAGAAGGTGACCTTCGACATCGCGCAGGGTCAGAAGGGCCCGACGGCTGAGAACATCGTTCCCGCCTGACGCTGACACGTACTTCGCAGCTGGGGCCCGCACCTTGGGGTGCGGGCCCCAGCTCGCCGCTTTCCGGGGCGCAATCGCTCCGTCAGGGCCGTGGTGATGTCACCCACGAGCTCCTCCGGATTCCCCCCGGGGATGTTCCACCTCAACGCTCCGGATGCAAATCCGCCAAGGCCTCACTCAACGAATACCCGGTCTCACTGCCGAGATCGCGCTGCTCTCTGCGGCGGCGTATTCCGAGGCCATTCCCTGCCGATCCGACCGATCTGGCCGATCCGATCCGACCGATTCGGCTCCGCATTATTTTCGGCTCGTTCTTGCGATTCTCTGCGCTGTTCATTCGCTGCGGGAATTCCTTGATACGTGCCACATCAAGGAAGGTTCCCCATGAACCGCACGCGTACAAATGATCGCTTCGCCCGCACCCGCGCCCGCGGAAATTCTGGTTCCCAAAGGGGCGGCAGCCGCTACGGAGCCGCATCCTCCAGCCGCTCCACTGCCCCCAGCCGCGCGAAGGGGTACGGACGCCAACAGACCTCACCGCAAGGTGAGTTCGCGCTGCCGACCACGATCACCCCCGCGTTGCCCGCCGTCGAGGCGTTCGCCGATCTCGCCCTGCCGACGCCGTTGCTGGCCGAGCTCGGCCGCGCAGGTGTGACCGTACCGTTCCCGATCCAGGCGGCGACCCTGCCGAACTCCGTCGCGGGCCGTGACGTACTCGGCCGCGGCCGCACCGGCTCCGGCAAGACCCTCGCCTTCGGTCTCGCCCTGCTGGCCCGTACGGCCGGTCGACGCGCCGAGCCGCGGCTGCCGCTGGCCCTGGTCCTCGTACCCACCCGAGAGCTGGCCCAGCAGGTCACCGACGCGCTCACTCCGTACGCCCGTTCCGTGCGACTGCGTCTGGCCACGGTGGTCGGTGGGATGCCGATCGGCAGGCAGGCCAGTGCGCTGCGCGGCGGGGCCGAGGTCGTCGTAGCGACGCCGGGCCGGCTCAAGGATCTCATCGACCGCGGCGAATGCCGTCTGGACCAGGTCGCCATCACCGTCCTCGACGAGGCCGACCAGATGGCCGACATGGGCTTCATGCCCCAGGTCACCGCGCTGCTCGACCAGGTGAGTCCCGAGGGGCAGCGGATGCTGTTCTCGGCCACCTTGGACCGCAACGTCGACCTCCTGGTCCGCCGTTACCTGAACGACCCCGTGGTTCACTCCGTCGACCCGTCCGCGGGTGCGGTCACCACCATGGAGCACCATGTACTCCACGTGCACGGCGCGGACAAGCAGCGGACGACCACCGAGATCGCGGCACGCGAGGGTCGGGTGATCATGTTCCTGGACACCAAGCACGCGGTGGACCGGCTGACCGAGCATCTGCTGAACAGCGGCGTCCGCGCCGCGGCCCTGCACGGAGGCAAGTCCCAGCCGCAGCGCACACGGACTCTGGCCCAGTTCAAGACCGGGCATGTGACGGTGCTCGTGGCGACCAATGTCGCGGCGCGCGGGATCCACGTCGACAACCTCGACCTGGTCGTGAACGTGGACCCGCCCAGCGACCCCAAGGACTATCTGCACCGGGGCGGCCGCACGGCCCGCGCCGGCGAGTCCGGCAGCGTCGTCACCCTGGTGACGCCTCAACAGCGACGCGACATGAGCCGACTGATGACTGCCGCCGGGATCACCCCCCAGACCACCCAAGTGCGCTCGGGCGAAGCCGAGTTGAGTCGCATCACCGGCGCCCAGGCCCCCTCGGGGATCGCGGTCACCATCACCGCGCCGGTCGTGGAACGTCCTCGGCGCGGCTCCTCTTCCCCGTCCCGGGGCCGCCGCGGACGTACCGGTCAGGGCCGATCCGCCGGCGAGGCGGCACGCCGCACGCCGCGGCGGTCGTCCGCAGCCACAGCGGCGGCCTAGAACCTTCGTGATCGGAAACCTCACCCATCCATCCAGGAGGCCCCCTTTGACACTGGTTCAGACGCAGCAACGCCAGGTCGGTCCCGCTCTCACGACCGTGTTCGACGCCCTGGACGCATCCGGACCGCGGGTCGGTGACGACATCACCGTCGAGGTGGCCCTGTTCCTCATGGCCAGTGCCCGTGTCGAGTACCTGCTCCTCTGCGACCAGGACGAACACTGCACTGGTTCGGTCACGCGGGCCCAACTCGCCGTGGTCCGTGACAGCCCCGCCTACACGGACCGGATCCGGGTACGGGATGTCCTCGACACCGGCGGACCGCACGGCCGCGGCCCGGGCGCCCTCGCCCTCACCGTCTCCCTCTGATCCGGCTCACCCGATCGGGATCAGCCCCGTTCCTCCCTCTCCCTTCTCCCTTCCCTGCGAGGCATCATGCGCTGCGTCATCGCCCGGTTCCCCTTCGACCTCACCAAGAGCGGGGTACTTGCCTCGATGAAGGGCGTCAAGCCGGAGCCCATCACGGGGGAGTCCGTGGTCATCGGCCGCCGCCACTACCCCGTGAAGCAGGTGGGCGTGGTCATCACTCGGCAGGACCCCCGCGACTTCACCAGCGGGGAAGTCACCCGGGCCATGACGCGCCTCGGCTTCACCTGCCGAGGCGCCCATGAGCCCACCCGTGAGTCGGCGACCGCCATGCAGGCCCTTACGCCGTTGCAGACCGCGTCGGCGCTGCTCGGCAGCCCCACGCCGCTGGGACTGTGAGAACCGACGGAAGCTGACACCAGGACAACGATGGGGCCCTGCCGACGCGCGTCGGCAGGGCCCCATCGCGTGTCACCGTCCGGTCGACGGCTCCCGGCCGACCGGAGCGGTCCGGGTACGGTGCCTCACTGGTCGGAGTAACTGAAGTCGCCCACGGTCCAGGCACTGACGTCCTTGATCGCGACGCGATACATTCCGCCCGTCTCGGGAATTCCGACGCTGCCCTGCAGGATCCGGGCGAGGTGGAAGTGCAGATGCGTGGGAGCCTCGCCGGGTTCGGGTCGGCCCACTGTCCGGTCGGCGGAGAAGACGTCGGAGAAGGGGCCCAGGCGGTCCGAGTCCTTGAGGACCTCCGACACGCGCTCCCTCCATACGGCTTCGGGAGCCAGCCGCCCGGTGATGACGGCACCGCCGACCACCACGGTCAATGACATCTGATTGCTCTGCTCGGACTCCACCAGGGCGCAGAGATCCACGAGCAGCTCGTCAGGGTTCGACATGAGAGCCGATTCTATTCGGTGCGCGATCAGAGCGCTGGAGTCGGTCGACCGCCGCGCCTCCGCCGCCACCTGCCCATATGGCCTGCACGACAGAGAATATACGTGCCTTGGGCAACCTAAAATCTACGTTTGACAGAGTAGACATTGGGCGGTGGCGTGATTAGTGTTTCTCTCGTAGTGCAGAAGTTCGCAGGTCGGGGTGACTGTGGAGTCTCGAAGCCGAGTTGTCCGTAGGACGGTGACGAGACGGACGGTCGCGCCGCCTGCCAAGTGAGTTGATCCAGCGGAGGAACGGAAGGAGCCGACGCCATCGGGATCGCCCGGCCGACAAGCACGAGGTCGGGTGCCGCAAGACCCCGGAATGGAAGGTGGTCCCCGGTCACGCATCCGCGATCCCCGCATTCCCGCCCCCTCACAGGGGCCAGGTAGCGGAAACAAGAGGTCGGCAGAGCGGTAGTGCCGACAGATGGTGTTCAATTTCCTTCGGGGCCCTGGTGCCGTACGGCATCGGGGCCCCTCGACGCGTTGCACAACGAGGTGAAATGACAGCAGATACTCCACTGAGTGGTCGTCTGGACGACGACGACTACCCCGCGTACACGATGGGCCGGGCCGCCGAGATGCTCGGTACGACTCCCGGCTTCCTCCGGGCCATCGGCGAAGCCCGCCTGATCACTCCGCTGCGCTCGGAGGGTGGGCACCGGAGGTACTCCCGCTACCAACTCCGGATCGCCGCTCGCGCCCGAGAGCTCGTCGACAGGGGGACCCCCGTCGAGGCCGCTTGCCGCATCGTCATCCTCGAGGACCAACTCGAGGAAGCGCAGCGCATCAACGCCGAGTACCGTCGCGCCGCGAACGAGGTGTCCGACACTTCCAGTTCCGGCTGAGCGCGAACGGCCCAACCACGTACGCCCAACCACGTACGCCCAACCGTGGGTCCCTCAACGGGACCACGGCCGTGCTCCGTGGTGGGCTGCGCAGTGCAACGGAGTTGACGCGCGGTGTGGAGGATCACCCGTATGGGGCATTCGCCTCGTCGGCGCCGGGGCGGCCGAGGAGCTACTGGTCGCTCCGGCCGTTCCGGTCGCTGGGGTCGGTGCGGAGGTTGGCCGCCAATCGGGTGATGCTCTGGACCGCGAGCTCGGCGAAGTTCGAGCGGGCGACGATCGCGGTGGTCTCCCCTTGCCTGCGGACGCTGCGCAGGTCGCGCTGGACCTGGCGCGAGAGCTGATGGAGCTCGCGTTGGGCGGTGGCGAGTCGCTGCTCGGCGGCGCCGCGGATCCGACGGTGCTCACGTCGGGTGCGGGGGACGGTCGAAAGGCTCGGTGCGGGCATGTCGGCGCTCGTTTCTGCGTGGTGCGGCTGCGTCACCGCCACGGGGCGGATGCCGACTGCGTCGAGGTAGGTGGCGAGTGAACCGAGGTCGGCCGTGCCGACCACGGCCGCGACGTACCCGTCCGGACGGACCAGCACCCACTGCTCGGACGACAGCCCGTATGTGCTGTGGACATGGCCGCCGGTGTCGAGGATGTCGCCCCCACCGCCGATGATGTGGATGTGCAGGCCACGGCGCGGCGCCGGTGCCGGGGCATCGTCGACGTCGTGGCCGAGCAGGGTCCAGTGGGGCCCCTGGAACAGGCTGAACAAGCGCGTGGGGAGGCCGCCCGCGCCGGTCACGGGCGCGTCGGGCGCGCGGTCGCCGGCCCGGACGCCTTTGTCGCGGTCCGGACCGGTCATCGACAAGGGCGAGTCCAGGTAGCCGAGATCGAGCTGACTCACCTCGCGGCCCCGGTGGGTGTCTCGGTTCTTGGCCGCTTCGAGCAGCCTCTCGGAGAGGCCGAGGACTGCCTCGGCGATCGGTCGGCGCTCCTTCTCGTAGGTCGACAGCAACGATTCCGGAGCGTCGTCGAGCACGGCGGCGAGTTTCCAGCCGAGGTTGTAGGCGTCCTGGACGCTCGTGTTGAGGCCCTGTCCGCCGGTCGGCGGATGGCAGTGTGCCGCGTCCCCGGTCAGGAACACCCGCTCGCGCTGGTAGGTGTCGGCCAGCCGGGCGTTCATCTCGAACGCGGACGCCCAGGACACCGAACGGATCACGACGTCGTTCCGGCCGGTGCGCTCGCGGAAGAACGAGGTGAGCCCCTCGGCCGAAAGGTCGATGTCGACCTCGAAGGGAATGGGGGCCTGGAGCTGGAACATGTCGGTGCCGTAGAGCGGGCACAACGACACCTGCGCCGCCGTGTCCTCGCCCCAGCGGTGCCAGGCGTCCGACGAGACACCATCGACCAGTACGTCCGCGACGATCGCCCGGACGCCGAGGGTCTTGCCGGGGAAGCCGATGCCGAGGGCCTTGCGGACGAAGCTCGATCCGCCGTCGGCGCCTATCAGGTACGAGGCCCGCACGGTCCGCTCGCCGTCAGGGGTCGCGATCCGTGCGGTCACGCCGTCGGCGTCCTGGTCGAAGCCGACGAGTTCGTGGCTGTAGTGCGGGGCGTGGCCGAACTCGGTCAGCCGTTCCCGCAGCCGGCGCTCGGTGAGGAACTGCGGGACGAGCAGTGGAATCTGGTACGGCTCGTCCGGCGTCGGATCCGACATCTCGACGGTGGCCTTGTCGACCGGTCCCTCGGCGGTGTGGAAACGCTGGACCGGGTACTCACCCCCGGAGGCGACGATCCGGTCGATCACGCCGAGGTCCTCGAACACCTCTTGGCTTCGGGGCTGAATGCCCTTGCCGCGGGAGCCGATGAACGGATGCGCCGCCTTGTCGATCAGCAGGAATCCGACATTCCGGCGGGCGAGGTCGATGGCGAGGGTTAATCCGGCCGCTCCCGTTCCGCAGATGATCACGTCAGTGTCCGGGGTGTGAGTCATGGCTCAGCTCTCCGTCGGCAGTAGTTGTCCGGGCGGTTTCAGCACGCTCGAAGGCCACACACCAAGATTGGTTCGTGGCACGTACTAAACTAGTTCGCGGCACGTACCTTTGCAAGTAGAATCGGAGTATGACTTCGCCCAACGACACGCCGCCCCCGGTCGCACCGCCACGCACAGGTGAGGATCCCGGGCCGGTGGATGTGGACGCCCTCGCCCAGCTGTCGTTTCTGGTGCACAACGCCCTGGACGAGATCGCCGGGCAGCATGACTTGTCGATCATCCAGACGCGACTGCTCGGGGTGCTGCGGGACCGGGAGCCGACGATGAACCAGCTCGGTCGGCTGCTCGGCCTGGACAAGTCCTCGATCAGCGGCCTGGTCGACCGCGCACAGCGTCGCGGCCTGGTCACGCGCACCGTCAGCCCGAACGACCGCCGCGCGTTCCAGGTGTCGATCACCGACGCCGGCCGACAACTCGTCGAACAGCTCGCGGCAGAGTTCACCGAGCGGATCGAGCTGTCCGTCGCGCCGCTCTCGGACGCCGACCGGCAGCGGCTGTCCCAGTTGGCGGCCCAGGTCGTGGCCTCCGACGCCCACCGCCGCGGCATCGACCTGCGCACCACGCCCCGCTGACCGGGCCTCGGAGAACCCGCTCCTGCTGGGGGAGGGGGCGGCTCGAACGGCTTCGCCTGACTCTCCAGGCCGGACCTCCGAGGCCGCCCCCTCTTCACCGCGTGTGGATCACCAGCCGATGCCGAGTGTCAGCCCGGTCGGCGGGTTCGCGTTGCCCAGGATCTGCACGGACGACTGGTCGTTGATGTCGTCGTAGGGGAAGGCGTAGGCACGCCGGCCGAGACCGACGGTGTGGAGGAAGGCGGCGTAGTCGTTCTTGATGCCTCCGGTGTAGTAGGCGGACGGGGTGTACCAGGCCGAGGTGTCGAGGGCCACGCCCCGGTTGAACGCGGCGCAGAACTCCGCGCCGAGCTGTTTCTCCGGGTCGCTGCCCGTGGCCAGCGCGCCCGCGCAGGCCACGACGTCCGGGGAGGACGGCTTCTGGAGCGTGTAGGGACCGGCGCCGTTCTTGGTGAAGGTGAGCGTGGTCCCGGAGACACCGCCGGTGAAGGTCTCACCGAGCCGGGTCAGCCTGAAGGGGTGTGCGGAGTAGTAGGACCAGGTCTGGTCGATGGTCGACTGGAGGTAGTTCGCCTGGGAGCCTCCCGTGAGGAAGAGGTGGGAGGAGCGCGGCGCGGTGATCCGGTAGGTGCTCTGCAGCGGCTTGAAGGCCGCGCCCACCGAGGCGGCGTACTGGGACATCACCTGGGCGCGGGTCAGTGTGATGCCCCGTGCGGTGTCGTAGCCGCTCGACGTCTGCGTCAGACGTGAGGTCATCGGGAAGCCGAACTGGTCGACCTGGGTGGTGTTGCCGCCGAAGGCCACCTGTCCGAAGACGTACGTGTACTCGTACCAGTCGTAGTAGACGTCGGTGTTGGGGTCGTTCGGGTTGCGCAGGTCGGGGCCGCCCCAGCCCTGGTCGTCCGGAGAGACCGGAATGTAGAGCGGGGAGCCGAGGGAGACGTAGATCCGGCCGCCGCGGATCGATGTCGGCGAAGGTACCGAACCGCCCGACCGGGCGAGCGTGAACGACATGTCCGGGTAGTTCACGCCGTTCTTGGTCAGGTGTCCCGGCGCGTTCGCGTCCAGGTGGTTGATGTGGGTCATGGTCCCGTCTGCCTTCATGTACGACCACTGACCGGGCGTCACCTGGCCGAGCACGGTGACGTAGATCTGTGTACTGGCGTACGTGCCACGGGTGTTGTTCTGGAACGTGATGGGGAAGCCCCCGTCCCCGCTCCCTCCGCCCCCGTCCCCGCCGCCGCTGCCGATGGCGTAGGAGAAGTGCGGGGTGTCGTAGAGCGGGCCGCTCTTCTCGTACGTGAACCAGTACTCCAGGGTGAAGCCGCTCGGCAGGCCGCTGACGTTCTGCTGCCAGGTGCCCGCGTTGTTCGTCATCCGAAAGTTCTGCTGGCCGGCGCCGGCCGACAGGTAGTGCACATCGACCAGGGACGCGGGGGTGGTCGGCTTGAACCAGATCTGGACCGAACCGGAACCGGTCGAGGTGACGCCCTGGGTGTAGTCGGCGGCGGCCCTCGCGGATACCGCCCCGGCCAGGCCGAGTGCCAGCACCGTGAGGAGGGCGGTCAGGACGGCTGTCACCAGCCTTCTGACCTCGGGGCGTGATCTCCTGGGCCTGACCGGGAGATGTACGATCATTCGTCAACTCTCCCGTCAGTGGCCGAAGTCGAACCAGTTGACGTTCACGAAGTCCGCGGGCTGGCCGCTGGTGAAGGTCAGATAGACGTCGTGGGTTCCGGTGACGGCGCTGATGTTCGCGGGGACCGTCTTCCACGTCTGCCAGCCGCCGGTGTTGGCCACCGCGAAGCTGCCTATCGGCGCGCTCGTGCGGCTGTCGAGGCGCACTTCGACCAGTCCGCTGACACCGCCCGCCGCGCCGCTCGCGACCCGGCCGTAGAACTGCCTGGCCGCCGTGGCGCCGAAGTCGACACCCTTGTAGAGCGCGTAGTCGCCGTTCGCGAGCGTGTCGATGTTCTGGCCGCCGCCCGTGTCCGTGGTGGTCTCCGTGCCGACGCCCGCCTGGCCGTCGTACGACTCGGCCTGGATCGCGCTGTACGCGTCACGGTTGCCGGAAGGCGGCGGGGTCGTGGGCGGCGGGGTCGTGCCGCCACCGCCGGTCGACTGGAGCACCTGGACGTAGTCGACCACGAGCGGGTGGCCGGGGTCCGTGCCGCCGTCGGGGCCGCCGCCGAAGGCCGCCGGGAACTCGCCGCCCATCGCGACGTTCAGGATGATGAAGTAGCCGTGGTTGGTGGCGTTGGCCCAGGTCGTGGCGTCGACCTGATTCTGCCTGACCGTGTGGAAGTTGACGCCGTCGAGGTAGAAGCGCATCTCCTCGGGGCTGGTCGACCTGTCCCACTCCACGGCGTAGGTGTGGAAGCCGCCCTGGCAGGTCGTGCCCTCGCAGACCTTCTGACCGCCGATGCCGGACTTCTCGTTGCAGGGGCCGCCCGGGCTGGTGCCGCAGTGCATCGTGGCCCACTCGTTGTTGATGCCCTGGACGTTCTCCACGATGTCCAGCTCGCCGACGCCGGGCCAGTTCCACCAGTTGCCGCGGTACGGGGCGCCCAGCATCCAGAAGGCGGGCCAGTAGCCCTTGGCGGCGGCGCCGGTCACGTTCGGCATCTGGAGCCGGGCCTCGACGCGGAGTTTGCCGCCGGCGGGCGGCTGGAAGTCGGAGCGATTCGTCTCGATGCGGCCCGACGTCCAGTTGCCCGCGGCGTCGCGCCGTGGGGTGATCCGGAGGTTTCCGGCGCCGTCGAGAGAGACGTTGTTGGTGC
>NZ_JBHVST010000098.1:0-41703 GCF_042885015.1 Streptomyces sp. NPDC058086
GATCAGACGTGGGCCGGGCAAGCGAGCCGCTGCTCGATCCGAACGTAAGCGACGGGCTTGCGACGCACCGCCACGGCCCCTCGCGTCGTACGGCGACTGCGGGTGAGTGGGGCGAGCGGTCTGTGGTGGCGGGTCAGGGCGCGCGGGGGGACGGGGGCGTGGGGGTCGGGGGCTCGGTCGGCTGTGTTGGTGTCTCGGGGGGTGTCGGGGTGTGACGGGGGGCGCCCTGGGCCATGGACTGGGCGGTGTTGGAGACGGCCTTGATGCCCAGGTAGGCGGTGGTCATGCTGCTCACCGCGGTGAACGCGGCGGTGAGCACGCCGACGATCACGGCCTTGTCGCCGTCGAGCCGCCAGACGCCGAAGATCGCGACGCCCGAGATCGCGAGAATGCTGACGACCACGGCCAACAGCCCGTACCGGGTCCGGTCCTTCTCCAATTCGGTGTCCTGAATCACTCTGGCCACGTTCCGGCTCATGTCTTCCCCACCCCGAAGAAACCTGCTGGACCGGCCAGAACATAGCGGCGGCCGAGTGCCGGTGCCAAGCGAGCCGCCCGTCACCGGTCGCGCCCGTCCCGGCGCGAAGAAAGGGGCGAACCCTTTCGGGTCCGCCCCTCCTCAGCTGTCCGCGCGAGTGTCATCGCACGTCGACGTAGTCCTCCGTGCCGTCGCCCACGAAGTGCTTGCTGTCGGGATACAGGAAGACGGGTACCCAGGTGCCGTCCTGCTGGGCCTTGAAGCCCTTGCTGAAGGATCCGTTCGATTTCGTGGTGACGGTGGACATCAGGTACCAGGTCTTCTTGCCCTTGGGCCGGAAGAGGATCTCCACCTTCTTGGCGCCGTACGCCTTCCAGGAGGTGGTGCCGGCCTTGCGCTCCTGGAGCACGCCCTTGACGGTGATCGTCCGGCCCTTGGAGACGGGCTCGGGGGACGCGTTGGCGTCCTTGATCTGGGTGAGGGCGCGGTTCCTGCGCAGGCTGCCGCTGACGCCGCCCTTGATGTCCTTGGCGGTGGAGCCTGCGTAGTGCAGCCGCCAGTAGCCGTCCGTGTAGCCCGGCAGCTTCTCGACGATGAACTGCGAGCCGATGGAGGTCTGCACCGTCTTCTTGGTGCTCCAGCCCGTCCTGCCGTCGGGCGAGTACTGGATGTCGACGCCGATCCGGTCGTTGCTGTCGCGTCCGACCAGGTCGACGCTGCCGGTGATGTCCAGCTGTGCGTACTCGTCCAGTCGCGCCGTGAACTCGGTGAACTTCGTCGTGGCGGTGGCCGCGACGGTGACGTCGGCCTTCGTGGTGCGCTGGATGAAGGGGTTGTACGGGTACGGCGGGAAGGCTACCTCGTAGACCTCCTTGCTGCCGTACGCGTACTTCGTGAAGGAGAAGCGTCCGCTCGCGTCGGTGGTCGACTGGACGGGACTGCAGGTGGTGCAGTCCTTGTAGTCCAACTGCAGCGCGATGCCGGACAGCGGCTTCCACTCCGTGCCGCTCTGGTACTGGAGCGTTCCGGTGACGTTGAACTTGTCGTTCGCGGTGACGTGGAAGCTGCTCTTGTCCAGGACGATCCGGGTCGGCGCGGTCTTCGGCCTGACCTCTACCCAGGGGCCGGCGGCGAAGCCCAGGTCGCCCTTGTACTGGGCGAAGGTCCAGCCGCCGTCCACCACCTCGTGGGAGGCGGAGAAGTGGCCGGCGTCGTCCGTGACAGCGGTCGTCTCGTCGTTCCCGTCGAACGTGAGGTCCACGGTGGCGCCGGGCAGTGGCACCGTCTCGCGGGTGCTGGGGTCGCGGACGGCCATGTCACCGGTGGCCGTGACCGTCTTGTGCTCGATGTCCGGTTCGGTCGGCGTGACCGAGTAACCGGTGATGACGGGCTGCTTCTGGTAGCGCAGAGTGCCGGCGTTCTGCTGGACGGTGGTCTCGCCCGAGGAGTCCGTGGCCTCGATGTCGATCGTGTAGTCGCCCAGAGCGTCCAGGTGGATGGGCTGGGAGGCCCAGATGCTGTCCCAGGAGCTGTAGTCGTACTTGCGCGTGAAGTCGGTGATCGTGGCCACCGGTGCGTCCGACTCGGCGCTGCCGGCCGGGCGGAGCTTGGCCGTGATCTTGTCGACCGAGCCGCTGTAGTTGAGACGGACGTCGAGGACCGACCAGTCGGCCTGATCGCTGTACGCATTCTCGACGTTCGGCCCCGCGGCGTGGGCCGTGCCGGGTATCGCGAAGGTGCCGACCAGGACGGCGCCGGCCGTCACCAGTCCTCTGGCGATATGTCTCAAGAACCCCCCTAAGGCTCCGCGAGCGACGAAAACCCCCTCCGGTTGACCCGGAGGGGGTTTTCGTTCTTGTGGCTGGGGCCGGGGTCGAACCGGCGACCTATCGCTTTTCAGGCGATCGCTCGTACCAACTGAGCTACCCAGCCACGAGGTTTCATGTGAAACCTCAGCGGTCCTGACGGGATTTGAACCCGCGGCCTCCACCTTGACAGGGTGGCGAGCACTCCAAACTGCTCCACAGGACCAAGCTGTTGCGTGCGACGCGTAAAACAGTGTCGCACACGGTGTTGCGTGCCCCCAACGGGATTCGAACCCGTGCTACCGCCTTGAAAGGGCGGCGTCCTAGGCCGCTAGACGATGAGGGCTATCGGCCCGCCTGGGCGCTTCTCAGCGCGTCGGGGACGTCAGAAGCATATGGGATGGCGGGGGGTATCGCCAAAACGGTTTACGGGGTGGTCGTGGGGGTGGTCGGCGAGGGGGAGGAGGACTGGGGCGCGCCCGGTTGGTTCTCCTTCGGGAGGTGGCGGCTGACCTCGGCCGTCGTCAGGCCCAGGCCGCCCAGTTTGATCTCGTCCCAGGCCTGGAGGCGGCGGGTGTCGCGGTCGACGTAGAGGACCGAGGCCTCGATGGGGTCCGGGTATTTGCCCTCGATCGCGCGCAGGCCGCTGCCGCCCGTCGAGCCCTCGACGCGCAGGCGGGTTCCGTACTTCATGACCTCCATCTGCTCGTGGTGGACGTGACCGGCCAGGACGAGGGGCACTTCGCCGTCCGTCCCGCGGGCCGCCGACGGCTCGTGGGCGATGGCGATGTCGACGGGAGTGCCTGCCGTGCGCTGGTCGCGGAGGGCGGAGGCCAGGCGGGCGCCGGCCAGATCCTCCGCCGCGTCGCCGCCCGGGACGACCGAGCGGTCGGGGGTGAACTGGGGGTCGCCGATGCCGGCGAAGCGCAGGCCCGCGACCGTGATCGCGCGGCCGTCGTCCAGGACGTGCACGTTCTTCATGCGTTCCAGGTAGCGCTGGGTGACGAGGCTGTCGTGGTTGCCGCGCACCCAGATGTAGGGCGCGCCCAGGTCGGGGATGGGGTCCAGGAAGCCGTTCTCGGCCGACGTTCCGTGGTCCATGGTGTCGCCGGAGTCGACGATCACATTGATCGAGTACTGCTTCACCAGCGATGCGATGATCTTCCAGCTGGCGGGGTTGAGGTGGATGTCGGAGACGTGCAGGACCCGGATCGTGGACGGGTCCGGCTCGTACGTCGGGAGCGTGGACGTGACGTCGTAGAGCTTCGTCACGTTCGTCACCAGGCGTGCCAACTCCTCCTGGTAGACGTTGAATTCGCTGACGATGTTGCGGGCGTTGCCGACGAGGGAGGGGGCGGAGGAGAGCAGTCCGGAGAACCTCGGTTCCAGCACCGAGTTCGGGTTCCAGGTGGCGAAGGCCGTCGCACCCGAGGCGGTGAGCAGGGTGAGGGCAAGGCCACCGGCGGCCAGGGCGCGGCGCGGGCGGCGGTAGACCGCGAGGCCGAGGGCCGTGGCGCCCGACACGACCGCGACGCAGGACCGTACGGCCAGGTCGAGTGTGCCGTGCTCGACGTCGTGCGCGACCTCGTCCTGCAGGCCCGAGAGCCGCTCGGGGTGGTCGACCAGGGCCTGCGCGCGGACCGGGTCGAGCTGGTCGACGTTCACGTCGAGGCGGACCGGGGCGATGTGGCTGTTCAGCTCCAGGGCGCCGAGCGGGGAGACGTTGATCTTGGTGCCGCCGGTGACCGAGGGGCGCAGGGTCATCGTGGTGTTCATGGGGCCGACCGGGACGCGCACATTGCCCACGATCAGCAGGCCCAGCCAGGCGCCGAGGAGGACGACCGCCAGCAGGCCGAGCGCCCGGGTGTACGGGTTCGGCTGCTGGACGAGTTCCTCGGTGACGGGGCGGAAGCGGCGGGTGCGGCGGAGGTGGCGGGAGCGGAGCGCGTGGTGCTTGCGGGTCAGAGTGGTGGTGACGGCGGATATGGCGGTGGTGACGGCAGCGGGGACGCGGGCCATTGGTCCCGTATGCCCAAGTGCGGGGGTGGGTATGCGGGGCGTACGGGGTTGTCGTCGACTCTCCTGCGCGGCGGTCGTACCGGACAATGGCCGTGTGCTGGAGATGACGCGCGAGGAGTTCGAGGAACTGGTCGCCGAGGCGCTGGACCGGATTCCGCCGGAGCTGACGCGGTTGATGGACAACGTGGCGGTGTTCGTCGAGGACGAGCCCGACCCCGCCGATCCCGAGCTGCTCGGGCTCTACGAGGGAACTCCCCTGACCGATCGCGGGGAGTGGTACGCGGGGGTGCTGCCGGATCGGATCACGATCTACCGGGGGCCGACCTTGCGGATGTGCGAGACGCGGGAGGACGTGGTCGCGGAGACCGAGGTCACCGTGGTGCACGAGATCGCGCATCACTTCGGGATCGATGACGAACGGCTGCACGCGCTCGGCTACGGGTGAGCGAGCGGGGAGTGGGTGGCGGGGGCTGATGCCCCGGGGGCTCGGGACGTGTGTCATGTTCCCGCGTGTCCTCTTGTGGGCGGCGGGAGTTGGGCAGGGGGACTCCCCGATCCATCCCCAGGCTCTCGGCCTCGCCGAGAAGGGGAGACCCCCTCCGGAGGTGGCTGCCCGTGCGCGCCTTGTACGTACCCGTCCGTCTGGCCGCCACGGTCATCGTCGTCGCGTCCGCCGCCGGCTGTATGAGCGTGGGTGACGACGCGGGCCGGCCCGGGCCCGCGCACTCGGCGGGGCGGCACGGCGGCCAGGCTTCCGACGGGGGGTCCGCGGGGGGCAAGGGCGGTGGCGGGTTCCACGGGGGGACGGGTGTGAAGGGCGGTGCCTCCGCCAAGCCCGGTGAGTCGGCCTCCGGGTCCGCGTCCGCGTCCGCGTCGGCCTCCGGCGGCGCGAAGCCGTCCGCCAGGGCGACGGGCAAGGGGGACGGCAACGGGCAGCCGGAGCAGCCCCCGCCGTCGAACGGGGTGCCGAGTCCCACGCACGCCACGTCGGATCCGACTCCGCCGCCCCCTCCCCCGCCACCGCCCGTGACGTCGACGCCCGATCCGACCACGGCGGAGCCCTCGTCCTCGGCGCATGAGCAGACCACGCAGCTGGTGGATCGGGAGCCGGCACCGCGGGCGGGCCAACCGGCGTGAACGGGGCGGCGGGGAGGGGCGGAGGGCCGACGGGCGGAGGGGTGGCGGGAAAGTCGGCGGAGGGGGCGGGAATACGCTCGGCCATCGCTGGTGTTGGAACCCCTGCCAGCAGACGTAAGACCTCCCCTACGTGCCTGACCTGCCCCTTTGGGGGTCAGTTTGCCTTCAGGGGTTGGGGGTGCGTATGGTGGTAGATCGTTTGATCCCATTTGCCCGGCGCCATTGCAGAGAGCGCCGCGTGTGGCGCGTACTCTCCCTTGCCGTGGCCGGACCGCATAGAGGCGGTCGATTGCGACTTCACGGAGTTTGGGCGCGTGCCGAAGAACTCCGGAAGGTTCGCATTTCGCATGTCTGTTTCCAGTACTGATCACGTCGTCGTGCCCGAGAACAACGAGAACGACAACAACGAGGGCATCCAGGCCGCCGTCGAGACCGTGGAGACGGTCGAGACCGTCGAGGCCGCCCCCGAGATCACCTTCGACTCCCTCGGCCTCCCCGAGGGCGTCGTCCGCAAGCTCGCCCAGAACGGTGTGACCACCCCGTTCCCGATCCAGGCCGCGACCATCCCGGACGCCCTGGCCGGCAAGGACATCCTCGGCCGTGGCCGCACCGGCTCCGGCAAGACCCTCTCCTTCGGTCTGCCGACCCTGGCGCGACTCGCCGGCGGTCACACCGAGAAGAAGAAGCCGCGCGCCGTCATCCTCACGCCGACCCGTGAGCTGGCCATGCAGGTCGCCGACGCGCTGCAGCCCTACGGCGACGTCCTCGGCCTGAAGATGAAGGTCGTCTGCGGCGGTACGTCGATGGGCAACCAGATCTACGCCCTGGAGCGCGGCGTCGACGTCCTCGTCGCCACCCCGGGCCGTCTGCGCGACATCATCAACCGTGGCGCCTGCTCGCTGGAGAACGTCCAGGTGGCCGTTCTCGACGAGGCCGACCAGATGTCCGACCTGGGCTTCCTGCCCGAGGTCACCGAGCTGTTCGACCAGATCCCGGCCGGCGGCCAGCGGATGCTGTTCTCGGCCACGATGGAGAACGAGATCTCCACGCTGGTCAAGCGCTACCTGACCAACCCGGTCACGCACGAGGTCGACAGCGCCCAGGGCAACGTCACGACGATGTCCCACCACATCCTCATCGTGAAGCCCAAGGACAAGGCGCCGGTCACCGCCGCGATCGCCTCCCGCAAGGGCCGCACGATCATCTTCGTCCGCACCCAGCTGGGCGCCGACCGTATCGCCGAGCAGCTGCGCGACGCCGGTGTGAAGGCCGACGCGCTGCACGGCGGCATGACCCAGGGCGCGCGGACCCGGACGCTGGCCGACTTCAAGGACGGTTACGTCAACGCGCTCGTCGCGACCGACGTCGCCGCCCGCGGTATCCACGTCGACGGCATCGACCTGGTCCTGAACGTGGACCCGGCCGGTGACCACAAGGACTACCTGCACCGCTCCGGCCGTACGGCCCGCGCGGGCCGCAGCGGCACCGTGGTGTCCCTCTCCCTGCCGCACCAGCGCCGTCAGATCTTCCGGCTGATGGAGGACGCGGGCGTCGACGCCGCGCGTCACATCATCAACTCCGGTACGGCCTTCGAGCCCGAGGTCGCCGAGATCACCGGCGCCCGGTCGATGACCGAGGTCCAGGCCCAGTCGGCCGGCGACGCCGCGCAGCAGGCCGAACGTGAGGTCTCGCAGCTCACCAAGGAGCTGGAGCGCGCGCAGCGTCGTGCGGTCGAGCTGCGTGGGGAGGCCGACCGTCTGGTGGCCCGTGCCGCGCGCGAGCGGGGCGAGGACCCGGAGGCGGCGGTCGTCGCGGCCGCGGAGGCCCTGGCGGAGCAGGCGGTGGCCGAGGCCCCGGCCGAGACGCCGGCCGTGTCCGAGCAGCCCGTCGCCGAGCGTTCGTCCTACGAGCCGCGTCAGCGCCGTGACGAGCGGGGCAACTACGAGCGCCGCGACAACGACCGTGGTGACCGTGGTGGCTCTGGCTTCCGTCGGGACAACGACCGTCGCGATGACCGTGGTGGTCGTTCGTTCGAGCGTCGTGACGACCGTGGTGGCTCTGGCTTCCGTCGGGACAACGACCGTCGTGACGACCGTGGTGGTCGTTCGTTCGAGCGTCGTGACGACCGTGGTGGTTCCGGCTTCCGTCGGGACAACGACCGTCGTGACGACCGTGGTGGTCGTTCGTTCGAGCGTCGTGACGACCGTGGTGGTTCCGGCTTCCGTCGGGACAACGACCGTCGTGACGACCGTGGCGGCTTCGACCGTGACCGTCGGGACGGCGACCGTGGTGGTCGTTCGTTCGAGCGTCGTGACGACCGCGGTGGCTCCGGCTTCCGCCGTGACAACGACCGTGGTGCCGCCGGCCGTACCTTCGAGCGTCGTGACGACCGTGGCGGCCACCGTGGCAGCGACCGTCCCTTCAACCGCGACCGCCAGGACAACCGTCCCTCCAGCGGTTTCCGCGCCGGCAGCCACGACCGCCCGTACGGCCGTCGCGACGACCACCGCGGCACCGGCACCGGCACTGGCACGGGCACCGGCACCGGTTCCTTCGGCCGCCGCGACGAGAAGCCCCGCTGGAAGCGCAACGGCTGATGTCCGCTGACGTCTGCTGACGTCCGCGACCGCTGACTGAACGCCGTGGCCCCCACCGATCCGGTGGGGGCCACGGCGTTTTTTGTGCCTGTGCCCGCGACCCGAGCCGTTCGAAAAGGCTTTCCCGGAGGCTGTGAACTCGCTGTAGGATCAGCCGACTTCTGAGACGGATGCGACGGCCGGGGGGCCGGGGGGCATCGAGAAGCGGTGCGCGTCCCGTCTCGTTCTTCGGGGAGGGTCTTCTTGACTCGTCATGCCTTCGTGCGCCTGCGTCTCGTCGCCGCCTCCGCGGTGCTGGCGGCCGGCCTGAGCCCGTTGCTGCCGTCGCCGACGGCGGTCGCGGACGCGCCGCAGGAGACGGTGGTGCCGGCCACGCTGCGCAGCACCTACCCCTCCGCCGAGCTCTACAGTGGGTCGTCGCCCAGCGGCCACGACGGCGCGGGGCAGCAGGGCGTCTTCCACACGCTGGAGGGGTCCGGGCTGGTCTGGACGCGGTACGCGGACGGGACGTCCGTGCCCGTGACGCAGCCGACGGGGATCATGGCCTGGGGGACCGGCGGAGACGTCCTCGCGTACCGCTACGCGGGTGACCGGGTCGACCTGTGGAACGCGGTCGACGGGACCACCCGCACCCTCCATATACCCTCGGGCCTGGCGCTGCTCACCGTGTACAGCGACCTGGCGGTCGCCTACCGAGGCGTGCAGGACGAGAACGGCAGGACCTGGCGGGAGATGCACCTGCTGCTCCCGGAGGCCGACGGCAGCACGCGTGACGTGCCGGTCGGCGGAGTGCCCGCGGGAGTGCACCTCGGGGCGCCCGTGAACGGGGACGCCGACGGGCTGCTGTTCCAGGGCTCGAAGGACGGGCAGTACCTGTCGGTCATGGTCGACCGGCGGACGGGGCAGGTGCAGGGCTGGACCCCGCTGCGTTCCAAGGTCTACCTCAGGGCCCAGGTCACCGCCGAGCACGTGGTCCTGTTCAACGTCGGCCAGAGCGCCGTGCAGGTGTTCTCCCGCTCCGACCTGTCGGCGGCCCCGGCCGAGGTCAAGCTGTCGGGCAGCGGCGTGAACCCTGCGCAGGATCTCGCCGTGGTCGGCGACTGGCTGGTCCACCGGCCCAGCGGCGGTACGGCGGTCATCGCCGAACCCATCGCGGGCGGTCCCGCGGTCACCCTGATGCCCTCGTCGGGTGCCTACTCCTCCGCCGTCTCCGACGGCACCGCCGTCCTGATCGGCCGCACCACCGCCGACGACTGGGGCGTCCAGCGCATCAAGCCGGGTCCGGGAGGCAGTCCGGTCGTCACCCAGGTCAAGGCGCTGCCCAAGCCGCCGATCAAGATCCAGGGACTGTCCCTGGAACAGGGGCGGCTGCTCGTCGCCGACACCGGCGGCCCGGGCGGACGCCGCGACGACTACGTACGGACCGTCGCCGTGACCGGCACCCCCGAGTTCGGCGCACGCTCGTCCTTCGACGGCACCGACCTGGACCTCGGCACCTGCCCGGCGACGGAGGTCGGCTGCTCCCAGCTCCACGGCACGGCCGACGGTCGCGCCGCCTGGGTGACGAAGGACACCACGACCAGCGACCGCATTCGCGTCAACGGGCCGGCCCCGCACACCTTCTGGGAGCGCGGGGTCCCCGCCGACGGCCGGATCACCGACGTGTCCGGCCAGTACCTGATCCACACGACGGACACCGCGCAGACCGTCTACAAGATCGGCAACGACGGCACCCCGGCGCTCACCCGCACGCCCGGCGCCGCCGCCCTCTCCGGCGACACCCTGTGGACCCCGGGCACCACCCCCGGCACCGTCACGGCGTACGACCTCACCACGAAGAAGATCACCGAGACCCTCACCACCGACGCCGGCTGCGCACCCACCGAACTGCGGGCCAACGGCCGTTGGCTGTACTGGAGCTGCGCCGACGGAACGGCCGGCGTCTACGACCGTACGGCGAAGAAGTCCGTGCCCGTCCCGGCCGGCGAGGCGGAACTCGGCGACGGATTCGTCGTCACGCACGACAGACAGGCCGGGCAACTGGTCCTCACGACGGTCGCGGACGGCACACCCGTGAGCCGCGTGATCGGCGCACTGCCCGACACCGGAATCTCCCAGCGCGAGGTGCGCTGGACGGTCGACGAGTCGACCGGGAACGTGGCCTACGTCGACGACCAGGAGCGCGTGCACCTCGTGCCGACCGGCGTCACCCAGCAGCCGCTGCGCCTGCTGGCCCCGGTCGACTCGGCGTCCATGCTCGTCGCGCGGGAGATCGACACGACGCCGTCCACGCTGACCACCCTGCTGCTGTCGAAGCCGGCCGCGGGCTGGCGGCTGACCGTGCGCAGCCGCGCCACCGGCAAGGTCGTGGACACGCGGGACGGCGGTGAGACGCGCGGCGAGGTGAAGGTGGGCTGGTTCGGGACGGACGCCAAGGGGGCGTTCCTGACGAACGGGTCGTACGACTGGACGCTGTCCGTCACACCGGCCGACGGCGTCGGCGCCCCGGTGACGGCGAGCGGCACGGTCGCCCTGTTCGGCGCCGCGCCGGCCCGCCACGACTACATCGGCGGCGGCGACTCCGTCGGCGACCTGCTCACCCTCAGCTCCTCGGGCACGCTGGGCTTCCGGCAGGGCTCGGGCAAGGGCACGTTCTCCGTGAACCTCGGCACCAGCAGCGGCTGGACGACGACCAACAAGGTGGTGCCGTTCGGCGACCTGAGCGGCGACCGCTGCAACGACGTCCTGGTCCGGCTGACCAGCGGGGCACTGCGTGCGTACAAGCCGGACTGCTACGGCACGCTGAAGCCGTCGACTGCGTACACCTCGCTCGGCACCAGCGGCTGGAACCAGTACGACGTCCTCACCGCGCCCGGTGACATCAGCGGCGACGGCCGCCCGGATCTGATCGCGCGCAACGCGGCGACCGGCACGGTCTACCTCTACAAGGGCACGAGCACGGGCAAGCTGTCCGCGCGCGTGAAGCTGTACGCCAACTGGAAGACGTACAAGAAGGTCGTCGGCGTCGGTGACCTGAACGGCGACGGCATCGGTGACCTGCTCGCCCAGGACAAGACCAACACCCTGTACCGCTACTACGGCACCGGCAAGGGGTCGTTCGGCGGGCGGGCGAAGGTGTCCGCGGGCTGGGGCGGGTCGTACAACGTCGTCGTCGGCGCCGGGGACATCACGGGCGACGGCAAGGCGGATCTGGTCGCGCGGGACACCGCGGGCAATCTGTACCGTCAGAACGGCACCGGCAAGGGGTCGTTCGCGGCGCGGGTGAAGATCGGGAGCGGCTGGCAGGGCTACAAGGGCCTTTTCTAGCCAACCCGACGTCTTGATCGGTGCATGTCCATCCCCCAGCGAGGGAATCGCTGGGGGCATGACAGATGACGCCAAGGCGAGTGGGCTGTCGGACGAAGAACGACTTGCCCAGCTCGGCTACACGCAGGTTCTCGCCCGCCGTATGTCGGCATTCTCCAACTACGCGGTCTCGTTCACGATCATCTCGGTTCTCTCGGGGTGCCTGACGCTGTATCTGTTCGGCATGAACACCGGCGGCCCCGCCGTGATGATGTGGGGGTGGGTCGCGGTCGGACTGATGACGCTGTTCGTCGGGCTGTCGATGGCCGAGATCTGTTCGGCCTATCCGACCTCGGCGGGGCTGTACTTCTGGGCCCACCGGCTGGCGCCCGCGAGGTCGGCCGCCGCCTGGGCCTGGTTCACGGGGTGGTTCAACGTCCTCGGGCAGGTCGCGGTGACCGCCGGGATCGACTTCGGCGCGGCGTCCTTCCTGGGTGCGTATCTGAACCTGCAGTTCGACTTCACGATCACGCCGGGCCGTACGATCCTGCTCTTCGCCGGGATCCTCGTCCTGCACGGGCTGCTGAACACCTTCGGGGTCCGGATCGTCGCCCTCCTCAACGACATCAGCGTGTGGTGGCACGTGCTGGGTGTCGGGGTGATCGTGGGCGCGCTGGCCTTCGTACCGGACCACCATCAGTCGGCGTCCTTCGTGTTCACGCACTTCGTGAACAACACGGGCTGGGGCAGTGGTGTGTACGTCGTTCTCATCGGTCTGCTGATGGCGCAGTACACCTTCACCGGGTACGACGCCTCCGCCCATATGACCGAGGAGACGCACGACGCGTCGACGGCGGGCCCGAAGGGCATCGTGCAGTCGATCTGGACCTCGTGGATAGCCGGATTCGTGCTGCTGCTGGGCTTCACCTTCGCCATCCAGTCGTACGACAAGGAACTGGGCTCGGCGACGGGCGCGCCGCCGGCGCAGATCCTGCTCGACGCGCTGGGGGCGACGGCGGGCAAGCTCCTGCTCCTGGTCGTGATCGGCGCGCAGCTCTTCTGCGGGATGGCGTCCGTCACCGCCAACAGCCGCATGATCTACGCGTTTTCACGGGACGGCGCGCTGCCGTTCTCGCACGTCTGGCACACCGTGAGCCCGCGCACGCGCACGCCGGTCGCGGCGGTGTGGCTGGCGGCACTGGGCGCGCTCGTGCTGGGGCTGCCGTACCTGATCAATGTGACGGCGTACGCGGCCGTGACGTCGATCGCCGTGATCGGGCTCTACATCGCGTACGTCATCCCGACGCTGCTGCGGCTGCGCAAGGGGGAGGCGTTCGAGCGGGGGCCGTGGCACCTGGGTCGCTGGTCGCGCGCGATCGGCGTGGTCTCGGTCGCCTGGGTCGTCGTGATCACGGTCCTGTTCATGCTGCCGCAGGTCTCGCCGATCACCTGGGAGACCTTCAACTACGCTCCGGCCGCGGTCCTCGTCGTCCTCGGCTTCGCCGCGACCTGGTGGCTGGCCTCGGCCCGCCACTGGTTCCTCAACCCCGACCACGCCCGCACGGTCGCCCGCGTGGCGGCGCGCAAGGACGCGCCCGAACCGGTTGATCCATAGGGCTGTTCGCTGTTGGCGTGGCCGGGACGCCGATACCCGATCGGAGTCCTGGCCTCGTCCGGCTATGCTCGGGGATGCATCGGCACGGGATCGATCCGGGCCGGCGTGTGGACCCTTAGCTCAATTGGCAGAGCAGTGGACTTTTAATCCATTGGTTGTGGGTTCGAGTCCCACAGGGTCTACCGAAAAGCCCCAGGTCAGAGGGATCTGACCTGGGGCTTCGGTGTGTTCGGGGAGCGTGGGGCCCGACGGCTCAGCCCGCCGTGAGTTCCGGCAGGGGGAGCGTGTGCTGGGTCTGGAGGACCTTGGCGCGCAGGTAGCGCACGTTGTGGGCGGTGGTGAAGACGCCCGTCGGGACGCGGTGGGAGACCGTGACGCCGAGGTCGCGCAGCTGCTCGGCCTTGTCCGGGTTGTTGGAGAGCAGGTCCAGGTCGTCGATGCCGAGGGCCTGGAGCATCTGGGCCGCCGCCGTGTAGTCGCGGCCGTCCTCGGGCAGGCCGAGCGCGGCGTTGGCGGCGTATGTGTCGAGGCCCTGGTCCTGGAGGGCGTACGCGTCGAGCTTGTTGTAGAGGCCGATGCCGCGGCCCTCCTGACGGAGGTACAGGAGCACTCCGCCGCGCTCCGCGATCTGCTCCACCGCCTCGCGCAGCTGCGGGCCGCAGTCGCAGCGGGCCGAGCCGAAGACGTCACCGGTCAGGCATTCGGAGTGGAGCCGCACCAGCGGGGTCGCGCCGGGCTTGCCGAGCACGACGGCGAGGTGCTCCTTGTCGTCGGCGAGGCCGTGGAAGGTGACCAACTCCGCGTCGACCGAGTAGCCGTCGCCGAAACGCAGGGGCACAGTGACGCGGGTGCGCACCGTGGCGGTGGGGAAATCGCGCATGTTGTCTCTCCGGTCCAGCGGGTGTGGTGCGAGTTGTGCCGGTGGTGCTTCAGTTTTGAAGCACTGCCTCGGAGACAGACAGTACACGGTGCTTTAAAGTTCAAGCAACGGCTTTGGTCGATTCTGTGTCGTACGGCTCACGAAGAGTGCTGCCGTACGGCTCACGAGGAACGTCGTCGCCGACTCACGAAGAACGCCGCCGCCACGGCAGATCTTCCCCGCAGGCCCCGGGGTTCTCCCCCTGGATGCCGCGGGTGATGGCCCCGCAGATCTCCTCCAGTTGTCCCACCTGCTCCGGGGTCAGCTGGTCGAAGACCGCCCTCATGACCTGCTCCGCGTGACCCGGCGCCGCCCGCTCCAGAACGGCCATCCCCTCGTCCGTGAGGACCGCGACCTGGGTGCGCTTGTCGCTGTGGCAGCCCTCCCGGCGCACCAGGCCGTCGTTCGCCAGCCGGGTGACGCCGTACGTCAGCCGACTGCGGGTGATCTTCAGGATCTCGGCGAGGTCGGTCATCCGCAGCCGCCGGTCCGGTGCCTCGGACAGCATGGCCAGGATGGAGTAGTAAAGGTGGGGCATGCCGGTCTCGGCCTGGAGCTGCCGGTCGATCGTGTCCTCCAGGAGCGAGGTGGCGGCGTTGTACGCGCGCCATGCGCGCTGCTCGGCGGGGGAGAGCCAGCGGGTCGTCATGCCGCCAGTCTAGGTATTGTTTAAAACTTGAACCACTAGGAGCCCTGCGCTCGGAGCTGGAGAGTGCGCCCCATGCCCCACCCCTATGTCCTGTTGTCCGCCGCCGTCTCCCTCGACGGCTTCCTGGACGACACCGGCCCCGAACGCCTGCTGCTCTCGGGCCCGGCCGACTTCGACCGGGTCGACGAGGTGCGGGCATCCAGCGACGCGATCCTGATCGGCGCCGGCACCATCCGCGCGGACAACCCCCGGCTGCTGGTCAACTCCGCCGAGCGCCGGGCGGCGCGGATCGCCGCCGGACGCCCGGAGTACCCGCTGAAGGTCACCGTCAGCGGCTCCGGCGACCTCGACCCGGACGCCCAGTTCTGGCACACGGGCGGCGAGAAGGTCGTCTACACGACGGACAAGGGCGCCGAACGCGCCACCGACGCCCTGCGCGGACTGGACGTCGACGTGGTCCCGACCGGCGCCGAGCTGGACTGGCGCGTCGTGCTCGAACACCTCCACGACGTACGCGGGGTGCGGCGGCTGATGGTCGAGGGCGGGGGGCGCGTGCACACCCAGCTGATGGCACAGGGGCTGGCGGACGAGCTGCAGCTCGCCGTCGCGCCGCTCTTCGTGGGGGAGCCGGACGCGCCACGGCTGTTCGGACCCGGGGGATATCCGCCGGGCCGGATGCGCCTGGTGGAGACACGGCCGGTCGGGGACGTCGTCCTCGTCCGCTACGCCCCCACCGCACCCGGGGCAGGCGCTCTCGCCTCCGCCGCGGACCGGCACTGGCTGGGCGTCGCCTGCGAGCTGGCGGCGCTGTGCCCGCCCTCGGAGACGGCGTTCAGTGTGGGGGCGGTGGTGGTGGCGGCCGACGGCACCGAGCTGGCGCGCGGGCACTCGCGGGAGGGCGACGACCCCGTCGTGCACGCCGAGGAGGCGGCGCTCGCGAAGATCGATGCCGCGGATCCGCGCCTGCGCTCCGCCACCGTGTACAGCAGCCTGGAACCCTGCGCGCGGCGGGCGTCCCGGCCCGCGCCCTGTGCGCGGCTGATCCTCGACGCGGGTGTACGGCGGGTGGTCACCGCGTGGCGCGAGCCCGACACGTTCGTGACGGGGGCCGACGGGAACGGTCTGCTCGTGGCCGCGGGGGCGGATGTCGTCGTACTGCCGGAGTTCGAGGAGCGGGCCGTGGCGCCCAATCGGCACCTTCTCGCGGCCGGGTAGGGGCGGCCTCGCGGGCGTCCGCGAAAAGCCTGGTGAATAGGGCCCCGCGGATGGCGTACACTAATTTCAACGACGCGGGGTGGAGCAGCTCGGTAGCTCGCTGGGCTCATAACCCAGAGGTCGCAGGTTCAAATCCTGTCCCCGCTACTGAAGGCCAAGGGCCGGAACTCGGAAACGAGTTCCGGCCCTTGGTTTTTTCCCGTCTGCCGTCCCAGGATTTCCTGCCGTCCCGGGTTTCCTGCCGCCCGGCTTTCCCGTTTGCCGTTCTGCCCCGGTTTTCCCTGCCGACCCGACTTTCTGTAGTCTGCTGCTCACTATGAGTTGTCCTCGGTGGCTGGTCCGGCGCGCGCCGACGCTCGCGCTGCTGCTCGCCGCGTGCGCGCTTTTCCTCGGGGTCTGTCACGGCGGGCATGGCTTCGTGCCGGACGGCGGGACCGTCGTCGCCCCGGCCGGGCACCACCACGGGCGCGGCGGAGCCGGCGGCGTCCGGTGGTCGGGCTCGGACTGACGCATCCCCCGGTCGGCCCCTCACCACTCGCCCCCCGCCCCCGCGCCGGGAAGCCTGGACGGGTGGGGCAGCAGCAAGGAGGCGCGCAGCGGGCCGAGGAGCCGAACGACGAGCCGTACGACCGGTCCGGTGGGCGGTTGCCCGGGGACCCCGTGCCCGATCCGGGGCTGGGGGACGAGCCGGTGCCCCGCCCGGCCGAGGCGGACCGGGGCCGGATCTCCTGCGCGCGAAACCTCGTTCGGGTGCTGCCCGCGCTGCTCATCCTGGTCGGCGCGTTCTACGACTACTTCACCCCGATGGCCTTCACCGCGGGCCCCCTCTTCACGGCCGCGCCGCTCGTGGCCGCCCCGCTCTTCTCGCTGCGCGGCACCGTGCTCACCGGCATCGCGGCGCTCGTCGCGGTGCTCACGATCCACATCCGGCTCGGCATCGTCTTCAAGGTGGACGCGCTCACGGAGGTCGCCACCGTGGCGACCGTCGGCGTGCTGGCCGTGCTCATCAACATTCTCGTCCGTCGAACCGACGAACGACTCGCCTCGGCCCACCAGATCGCCGAGGCGGCCCAGCGTGCCGTCCTGCCGGAACCTGACCGGCGGATCGGCGGCCTCGACGTCGCGGCACGTTACGAGGCCGCGCAGGCGGGCGCGTTCATCGGCGGCGACCTGTACGCGGTGCAGGACTCCCCGCACGGCGTAAGGCTGGCGGTGGGCGACGTGCGAGGGAAGGGCATGGAAGCGGTGGCCGCCGTCGCGGTGCTCATCGGGGCGTTCCGGGAGGCGGCCGAGCAGGAGGCCACGCCGGAGGCGGTCGCGCAGAGGCTGGAGCGGGCGCTGGCCCGCGAGGGCACCCGGCGCAAGGGCCTTGACGCCTTCGAGGGGTTCACCACCGCCGTCCTCGCGGAGATCACGCACGAGGGCGGCCTCGTACGGATCGTCAACCGCGGCCACCCGCCGCCGCTGCTCCTGCACGCGGACGGAACGCTGGTCACGCTCGCCGCCGCGAACCCCGCGCTCCCGCTCGGCATGGGCGAGTTGGGCAGCTGGCCGGACCGTGCGCAGGAGGCGGAGTTCCCGCACGGGGCCACGCTCCTCTTCCACACGGACGGACTGTCCGAGGCCCGCGACGCGCAGGGGCGCTTCTACGATCCGGCCGCGCGCCTGGCCGGACGGACCTTCCCCGGCCCCGACGTCCTGCTGGCCACGCTCTCGGAGGAGGTCCGGCGGCACACGGGCGGCGCACTGACGGACGACATGGCACTGCTCGCCGTACGGCGGCCGTAGTCACGGGAAGGGGCTTTCTTGATCGTTGTCACGAGGGGTGATCGGTCGATGTCCCTCCGCATAACAACTGACGCACCGTCAAATAACTGCCAGGTAGGAGGGTGCGGCCAACTCGCCCGATTTCCGCCGCTCATGGTCGGTAAGTCCTGGCCAAAAGTGGTTAACGATCAGTACGAACAGCTTGGAATCCGGTACCCGTGTCTATTAACGTTCGATAACGCAGCGCGGTCGTCCCAGCCGTCACAAGAGTCGGCTCCGTGCGCACGCGCCGAATCCCGCAAGGGAACCGGGGAACCACCAACTTGGGGTGAATCGAGCGTCTTTCACGGTGGAGACACCGTGGGTTGACGCGCGTAGGAGACCTTCCTGCTCCGAACCCGTCAGCTAACCCGGTAGGCGAGAAGGAAGGAAAGGAGCACGCCCACGTGGCGTCCAACCGGCCCGCCCAGCCCACTTCGTTCCCGCCGAACGACACCCAGACTTTTGGCTACGCCTACGGCAAGGACGAGGGCCCCTGGGAGGAGTGGAACCCCACCGAGGATTCCCTCCGTCCCCTCCGCGGCCGGCACCGCGTCTCCAAGCAGCGCGGCGGGGGACTCGCCCGCAGTTCCACGGTCCTGGGCGTCGGCGTCATCGCCGCCGTCGGCGCGGGCGGCATGGCCACCGCGGCGCCCGGCAAGCCGCCGGTGTCCATCTCGCTGCCCGACCTCTCCTCGGTCACCGCATCTGCCAAGGCGCTGATATCCGACGGCGGTTCCAGCACGCCGAAGGGCTCCGCCACCCCGCTCACCAGCGCCGGCGTGACCAGCGCCGACGCCGCGCAGGGCAACAAGGACGCGGGCGAGGCACTGCGCGCCCGCATCATCCTGCAGGCCGAGTCGCAGCAGGACCAGGTCGACAAGGCGGCCCAGGCCGCCGCCGAGTCCGCCGCGGCGAAGAAGGCGGTCGCACTGGCCGCCAAGCAGAAGGACGACGCCGAGGCCAAGGTCGCCGCCGCGAAGAAGCAGGCGGACGAGGATGCCAAGCAGAAGGCCGAGGCCGCGCGCCTCGCCGAGCTCGCCAAGAGCTACTCGCTGCCCACCTCCTCGTACACCCTGACCTCCCGCTTCGGTGACGCCGGTTCCATGTGGTCCTCCGGGTACCACACCGGCCTCGACTTCGCGGCCCCCACCGGCACGCTGATCAAGGCCATCCACAGCGGCACGATCACGGAGGCGGGCTGGGCCGGCTCGTACGGCTACCGCACCATCCTCACCCTCGACGACGGCACGGAGCTGTGGTTCTGCCACCAGTCGTCCATCAGCGTCAGCGTGGGGCAGAAGGTGGCCACCGGCGACGTCATCGGGCGCGTGGGCGCGACCGGCAACGTGACCGGGCCGCATCTGCACCTGGAGGTTCACCCGGGCGGCGGCAGCGCGATCGACCCGATGGCGTGGCTGCAGAGCAAGGGCATCAACCCCTGATCGTTCCCAGGGGCCGTGTGCGGAATACGGCAATCCGGTACGCCTGTTGAAATAAGGCATGACTTCCCTTCGCAAGCTCGGCTCCTCCGACCTCGAGGTCTTCCCGCTCTCCCTCGGCGGCAACGTCTTCGGCTGGACAGCCGACGAGGCGCAGTCCTTCGCCGTGCTCGACGCGTACACGGCCGGGGGCGGCAACTTCGTCGACACCGCCGACGGGTATTCCGCGTGGATCGCCGGCCACAAGGGCGGTGAGTCCGAGACGATCATCGGCAAGTGGTTCGCCGCGCGCGGCAACCGCTCCGATGTCGTCCTCGCCACCAAGGTCAGCACCCACCCCGAGTACAAGGGTCTGTCCGCGACGAACATCAGGGCCGCCGCCGACGCCTCGCTGCGCCGCCTCGGCACGGACTACATCGACCTCTACTACACCCACTTCGACGACACCTCGGTGCCGGTCGAGGAGATCATCGGCGCGCTGGACGAACTGGTACGGGCCGGAAAGGTCCGGGAGATCGCCGCCTCCAACATCTCCGCCGAGCGGCTCGCGGAGTCCGTGGAGTTCTCCGACCGCGAGGGCCTCGCGCGATACGTCGCCCTCCAGCCCCACTACAACCTCGTCTCGCGCGACACCTACGAGGGCCCGCTCCAGGAGGTCGCCTCCCGGACCGGCCTGGCCGCCGTCCCTTACTTCGCGCTCGCCTCCGGCTTCCTCACCGGCAAGTACCGCCCGGGTACGACGGTCGACTCGGCGCGGGCCGAGGGCGCCCGCAAGCACCTCGGCACCGAGCGCGGCATCCGCGTCCTGGCCGCCCTCGACGAGGTCGCCGGGGCCCATGACGCCGAGGTCGCCACGGTCGCCCTCGCCTGGCTCGCCGCCCGGCCGACGGTCGCGGCGCCCATCGCCTCCGCCCGGACGGTCGAGCAGCTGCCGGCCCTGCTGGCGGTCGCGGACCTGACCCTGACGGACGCGGAACTGGCCAGGCTGACGGAAGCGTCCGCCTGAGGCCTACGACTGGCCTGAGACCTACGACTGGTAGGGGTTGTACGCGGGGTACGGCGTCGTCGGTGCGGGGTACGGCGTCGTCGCACCGATGGGGTACGGGGGCGCGCCGGCGGGGTTCGCCTGGCCGGGCACCGGCGCGTAGCCGTACCCGGGCCACGGCGGCGGTACCTGAGGCGGCACGGGTACGGCCGGGGCCGCCGTGTGGGCCGCGTACGCGAGGGAGGGGCGGGCGACCTCCCGGCGGCGCCACAGCTCGTGCAGCAACTCCCGTTCCCGTACGACGAAGTCGGCGTTGGCGCGGCCACTGCGCCCCCGGTGCCGCAGAAACGCCAGCGAGGTCGCGTAGGCCTCGTACTGCGCGACCGAGCGCGCCGCCGCCTTGCCGAAGTGGTGGGCGGCGTACTCGCGGGCCAGTCGCCGCGCCCGCATCGAGCCGAGCACGTACGGCTCGGGCGGGGTGAGCCACCCGGCCGCCGCGTACGCCGGAAGTTCGGTCCGTACGGTCTTCAGCTCCCGCTGCCGCGTCCAGATGACGAGGAAGGTGAGCAGGCCGAACGCGGGCACCATGAACGCCCCGTAGACCGCGTAGAAGCCGTACTCCCCGAAGTTCGACGAGCCGTTCCACGTGGAGTGCATGCCCATCGCGAGCAGCAGTCCGGTCAGGGGCAGCAGGACGCGTCGCACGTGCTGGCGCTCGGCGGACAGCGCCGCGATGCCGAAGCCGATGCCGGTGAGCACGGTGAACAGGGGGTGCGCGAAGGGCGACATCACGACGCGGACGAAGAAGGTCGCGGCGGTGACGGAGGCCAGACCGCGGTCACCGTTGAGCTGGTCCGTGCCGAAGGCGGTGCCGAGATAGAGGATGTTCTCGGTGAAGGCGAAGCCGGTGGCGGTGACTCCGGCTATGACGACCCCGTCGACGATCCCCGTGAAGTCCCGGCGGCGGAAGAGGAACACCAGGAGCACGGCGGCGGCTTTCGCGGACTCCTCCACGATCGGCGCTATGACGGTCGCGCCGAGGGTGTCGGCGCTGGTCGGGTCGGCGGTGGCGGTCGCTATCCATTTGGTCGCGAAACTGTTGGCGACGATCGCTATCAGCGCCGCCGCGCAGGCGCCCCAGGCGAAGGCGAAGAGCAGGTTGCGCCAGGGGCCGGGCTCCACCCGGTCCAGCCAGCGGAACGCGGCGACGAGGAGCGGCACGGGCAGCACGGCGAGGCCGAGCCCGACCAGGAAACCCTCGGTGCCGGTCTGTTGGCGGACCAGGGCCAGGATGACGAGGCCGGAGAGCGCGAGCAGGGTGATCAGCGCGCCGTAGCGCACCCACTTCCGCTGCCACCAGTGCGCGTGCCGCAGCGCACCGTCGGCCGGCCCACCGGTGGGACCGCCGGGATACGTCGGGTACGGGGGGAAGGTGGCCACGGCATTGACCCTAACGAGGGAGGGGCGCTGCCCGCGACGGCGCCTGGTGGTGTTCGTCCGCGGGTCTTCAGTCGCCGGATGTGTCCTGGTCTCGGTGCTGTACGCGCCGGAACAGGAGGTCGTTCACCACATGACCCTTCTCCAGTCCCTGACCCTCGAAACGGGTCAGCGGCCGGAAGTCCGGACGAGGCGCGTAACCGCCGTCCGGCTGGGTGTTCTCGAAGTCCGGGTGTGCGCTCAGCACTTCCAGCATCTGCTCGGCGTACGGCTCCCAGTCGGTCGCGCAGTGCACGAGGGCGCCGGGCCTGAGGCGGGTCGCGGCGAGGCTGAGGAACTCCGGCTGGATCAGCCGCCGCTTGTGGTGCCGCTTCTTGGGCCAGGGATCGGGAAAGTACACGCGCAGCCCGCTCAGGGAATCCGGTGTGAGCATCTCCCTGAGCAGAATGATCGCGTCGCCGTTGCCGACGCGGACATTGGTGAGCCCGGTCTGGTCCGCGAGATTGAGCAGGTTGCCCTGCCCCGGCGTGTGCACGTCGACGGCCAGGATCCCCGTCTTCGGGTCCTCCGCCGCCATCCGCGCGGTGGCCTCGCCCATCCCGAACCCGATCTCCAGCACGACGGGCCGCTCGCCCCCGAACAACTCGGAGAGATCGATCACGTGCTGCCCGTCGATGTCGAGCCCCCACTTCGGCCACAGCCGCTGCAGCGCGTCCGCCTGGCCCGTGGTGACCCGGCTGCGCCGCGGCTGGAAACTCCGGATGCGCCGCTCGAAGTGCGATCCGGCGGGGTCGGCCTTCGGACCGTCGGGGAACCGGGGCTCCCCCTTGGCCCGGGCACGCCGATAGGGCTCATCTCCGGCGACGGAGCTGGACCGGGGCTCTTCGGGGGAGTCAATGGAGTCAGACACAGTGAGGCGATTTTACGGCGCCCCGGGAGCAGTCTCCTGCCCCCTCACCCCCGCCAAGGGCGCGAGCTCTGTCACGCCGGCCGACCGGGGCTTTCAGGGGCGCGGGGAACTGCGCGGCCGGCCCCCACGGGCCCGCAGACGAAGAACCGACCGGCCCGGCCCGTCAACCCCGTCACGTCCCCGCCAGCACCTCCAGCGCCCTGCGCGCGACCTCACGCCCGATAGGGAGCGACGCCGTGGCGGCGGGCGACGGTGCGTTCAGGACGTGCACGGTCCGCGGGCCCTCCTTGATGAGGAAGTCGTCCACCAGGGTGCCGTCCCTCAGGACGGCCTGGGCCCGGACACCGGCCGAGGCCGGGATCAGGTCGTCCGGCGTCACCGCCGGCAGCAGCCGCCGCACGGCCCCGGTGAACGCCGCCTTGGACACCGACCGCCGCAGCTCCCCCGCCCCGTACCGCCAGTGCCGCCGCGCCATCCGCCAGGAACCGGGCCACGCCACGGCCGTACCCACCTCACGGGGCCGGACGACCCCCCACCCGTACCCCTCCCGGGCGAGCGCGGGCACCGCGTTGGGCCCGATGTGGACGTCTCCGTCGATCCCCCGGGTGAGATGCACGCCGAGGAAGGGGAAGGCGGGGTCGGGGACCGGGTAGACCAGGCCGTGGACCAGCTCGGGACGCGCCAGGGAGTAGTACTCGCCGCGGAAGGGGATGATCCGCATGCCGGGTTCGTCCCCGGCCAGGCGCGCGATCTCGTCGCAGTGCAGCCCGGCGCAGTTGACCAGCACTCGTCCCCGCACGATCGCCCCGTCCGCCGTACGGACGGCGACACCGAGTGCGGGCCGGCGGTCGATGCGGACGACCTGCGCCTCGTACCGGATCTCCGCCCCGGAGGACTCGGCGAGCTGCCGGGCCACGGCGACGAAGTCGCACACCCCCGTCGTGCCGACGTGGATCGCGGCGAGCCCGCGCACCTGCGGCTCGTACTCCGCTATCTGGGCGGGGCCCAGCTCCCGCACCGGAATCCCGTTCTCCCGGCCGCGCTGCACGAGCCCGTGCAGACGGGGCAGCTCCGCCTTCTCCGTGGCGACGATCAGCTTTCCGGTGACGGCGTGCGCGATGTCGTACTCCGCGCAGAACTTCACCATCTCGGCGGCGCCCCGCACGGCGTACCGCGCCTTCAGCGAGCCGGGCCGGTAGTAGATCCCGCTGTGGATCACCCCGCTGTTGCGCCCCGTCTGATGACGGGCGGGGCCCCGCTCCTTCTCCAGCACCGTCACCCGTGTGCCCGGCGCGGCGCGCGTGATCGCATACGCCGTCGCCAGGCCGACGATCCCGCCGCCGATCACCAGCACATCGCAGTCGTAAGCGACCCGCACCTGTTCCACCTCCCGGCTTCAAGAGTGCACTGCGCCACTGACAACGCCTTCAAACCCAGGAAGCGGGCCGCGCCCCTGAAGGGGCGCGGGGAACTGCGCGACCAGCCCAGGACACCCGCAGCCCCGAGACCACGACAACCCGGCAGACGCGAAGGCACCCGCGCCTAGGCTGGGGCCATCAGCAGCGGCCGTGCCCGCTCCCTCAGCTCCACCACACGCGGTTCGTCGCCGTAGGGCTCCAGACGGTGCAGAAGGTCCTTCACGTACTCCGTCGTGCGCGCGGAGGAAATCCGCCCGGCGACCTCCACCGCCCGTACGCCCTGCTCGCATGCCGCGTCGAGATTGCCCGACTCGAGCTCGGCGACCGCCGACACCACCAGTCGCAGGCCGTGGGAGCGTACGAACTCCTCCGTCGGCTTCGACAGCGCCTGCTCGGTGAAGCGGCGCACCTGGCGCGGCGCCTTCAGGTCGCGGTAGCACTCGGCCGCGTCGGCCGCGAAACGGTCGTACGAGTAGAAGCCGAGCCAGCTCGGGTCGTGGTCGCCGTCCCGGGCCCGCTCCAGCCAGCCCTCGGCGGCCTTCAGGGCCCCGCCGGCCGCCTGGGCGTCACCCGCGCGCGCGTGGGCGCGTGCCTCGACGAGGCGGAAGAAGCTCATGGTGCGGGCGGTGGCGAGCCCCCGGTTGCGTTCCAGAGCGGCCTGGGCGAGGTCGACGCCCTCGTCGCCGAAGCCGCGGTAGGTCGCCTGGAGGGACATGGAGGCCAGTACGTAGCCTCCCAGGGGGACGTCGGCGGCGGCTCGGGCCAGGCGCAGGGCCTGGATGTAGTAGCGCTGGGCGGCTTCCTGCTGGCCCGTGTCGAAGGCCATCCAGCCCGCCAGGCGGGTCAGCTCGGCACTCGCCCCGAAGAGGGCTCTGCCCACTTCGTCGGAGTAGGCGCCGAGCAGCAGCGGTGCCGCCTCGACCCGCAGACATTCCGGCACCATCGACGAACGCCAGTCGCCACCTCCGTACTTGGAGTCCCAGCGCCTGGCGTCCTCTGCTGCCTCGCGGAGCTTCTGCACATCGCTGTGGCCGACTTTCAGTGGTGCCCCGGAGCCCTCGGAAGGGTTCACGTCCCGCGCCACCGAACTGTCGGCCGGGGTTATCAGCCACCGTGAGGCGGGAGTCGCGTAAGCGCTCACTGCGAAGGATCCCGCCAGGGACTGCCAGATGCCGCCGCTGCCGGCCCGGCGGCCGGCGAGGTCGAGGCGGTACAGCTCGGTGGCCGACCGCACCGCCTGCCCGACGTCACGGGGGAAGGCGAGGCCCACTTCGGGCGCGGGATCCGCGTCCGCCAGGCCGATCTCGTGGAGCGGCACCGGGCGGCCGAGCTTCTGACCGATGGCGGCCGCGATGAGATGCGGCGCCGCACCCTGCGGCACCATTCCCTTCGACACCCAGCGCGCCACCGACGTCTTGTCGTAGCGAAGAGTCAACCCGCGTTGAGCGCCAAGATCGTTGACGCGCCGCGCGAGTCCTGCGTTGCTGATTCCCGCGAGGGCGAGAACGGCGCCGAGTTTTTCGTTCGGCCCGCGTTGCTCCCTGGACATGCGCCACCCCTCGACACAGACGGCTGCCGCGCTGGCATAACCATGCGGCATTCGTAAACCCAGCGTAGTTCGCCGCATCCCATGCGTTAAGGGGCGTTGTTCCGGATGGCGGGATTGTGGTCCGTACGGAAGTACGGACGGTTGCATCGTGCTCCCGCTGTGTGGCTGTGCGCCCGTCCGTGCGCTCTTCTCCGGCCACCGGGGGAGCGCTTCCATGGATCACGCGTGGGTCGGCCCGCTGTACTGGATCCAGTGGGCTGGGGGACACCGCCGCCTACATCCCCGCGGGCGGCGGACCGGTCCGGGAGGCGAACTCCGCCTCCCGGACTGTGCGTTGTCCAAGCGGTGTGCAGGTCCTGTACGGAGCGTGTGCGGGCCTGTCCGCCCGCAGCCGATTTGGCCGAAAATCGATGGTGGCCTTTGCGGGTAAATAGCGCTCCTACCACGCCACTTGAGGGCGCATGAGGTGCTTTCGGGGAGCGTATCGGGGGCGCATTCACGTCGCCGATCCACCCCCGCCCACTCGCCGTTCCCAGTGAATCTCTCGTGATCGCCTTGCTTCGGGCGGGTGTTCGCATCTGCTTCGGATCGGCTTTGCAGCGGCCTCCCAACGGCGCGAACGTATTCGCGGGGGCGCATTCCGGGGGGCGCAAGCCGCCGCAGGGGCCCTCCCGTTCGCGGTCTTCGTGGCAGCATGGAGCCGAGTTCGTACGGTGCACTGGTTGTCCACAGCCTGTGGAGGCGTCGATGCGGTGGTTGGTGGGGTGGAGCAGTACCGCCGCCAGAGCGCCCGAGATCGGCTTGGCGGGCGCCACCGGAGGCGACGGCGAGACCGTGCATCCGGTGGGCTCCCAACTCCTGTGGGGCGACCCCGATCCGCTCTGGGCGGTCGGCGACTGGCGCCCCGACGAGGTCCGCGTCATCAAGGCCGACGCGCAGAACCGGATCGCCGTCCTCGGCACCTGCGGGGCGAGCGACGAAGAACTCAAGGTCGGCCTCTTCGCCGCGCGCGGCGGCGCACTGCGCCACCTCACCGCCTGGTCCGGCAGCTACACCGCCGTCGTCCAGGTCGGCCGCCGCACCACCGTCGCGGGCGACCTCGCGGGCGCGCGGCCCGTCTTCCACACGCCCTGGGCGGGCGGTACGGCCTACGCGACCGCCGCCCTGCCGCTGGCCGACCTCATCGAGGCCAACCTCGACTTCGGGCACCTGGCGGCCCTGCTCGCCGCCCCGGACGTACCGGCCGCGGTCCACGACTCGACCCCGTACGACGGCGTACGACGCATTCCGCCGGGGCACGCGCTGATCCTGCGCGCGGGTGCCCGCGAGGTCGCCGGCTACGAGCCCGTCGCCTCCCTCGCCGTCGCCGCGCCCACCGCGGACCCCGACAGCGCGGTGGACGGCGTTCGGGACGCCCTGGTGGAGGCCGTACGCGCGCGCCTCGCCGCTCCCCGGCACGTACCCGGGACCGACATCGACCCCGGGCCCGTACCCGGGATGGGGCCCGCGGAGCGGCGCGCGGCGCGCGGGATGCCCGTACCGGGAATCGGGGCCGACCTCTCCGGAGGGCCCGCCTCCGGGACGCTGGCCCTGCTCGCGGCGGGGCTGCCGGGGGCGCCCGGCACGGTCCTCGGGCACGGCACGGGCGCCGGTGAGCGGCTCCTCGCCGTCACCTTCAACGACCTCGCCGTCCGCGGACGGGAGGCCGAGGTGGAGCGGGCCGGGACGCTCGCCGCGAACCCCCGGCTGCACCATGTGGTCGTCGCCGGGGGCGAGGAGACGCTTCCGTACGCCGACCTGGAGGGGCCGCTGACGGACGAGCCGGGGCCGTCGCTGGTGACGGCGGCGCGGCACCGCGCGCGGCTGTCCTCCGGGAGCGCGGACCACTTCACGGGATACGGCGCCCGGCAGGTCCTGGACGCGCACCCCGCGCGGCTGGCCGACCTGCTGATGGACCGCAAGAGACGCCATCTGGTCCGGCCCGTCGCCGCGTTGGCGAAGGCGGACGGTTCCGTCATGGTTCCCGCGCGCGTGTACGGCGCCGCGCGCAAACTCGCCCGTACGCCGTACCGGACCGGCGTCGACGTCCTCGCCGACCGGCTGCTGCACCGGCGCTTCGACGAACCGGGAGGCGCGGTGGGTGCGTCACTCGCTGCGCTCACCTGGGCCAGGCCTGGTCCCGCGGCGCGTTGGCTGACCGGTGAGGCGCTGGCTGAAGTATCGGTTCGCCTACAAGGAGCCGCAGGTCGGACGGGGGTGGTCGGTCCCGGGCAGCGGCCCGGTGACTTCCGCGCCCGGGCGGCGCTCGCGCGCCACGCCGCCGATCTTCGCGTCCTGGAGCAGGCCGCCGAGATCCGCTTCCAGCGGCTGCACGCGCCGTTCCTGGACAACCAGGTCGTCCGCGCGTGCCGTGAGTTGCCGGAGGCGCTGCGGGTCCAGCCCGGGGCGCGTGCCGCGATCCTGCGGACCGTCCTGGAGGGCGCCGGGGTGGCCGACCTGCCGCCCGGCTGGGGCGCGCCGTCGCACGCGTCCTCGGCGGCGGCGGCGCGGACGGGGTTGCGGGTGGCCGCGGATTCCCTGATCGCTTTGTTCGACACTCCTCTGCTGGCGCAGGCGGGGCTCGTCGAGGCACGGGTCGTCCGCAAGGCCCTGCGGGCGGCCGCGGCGGGGGAGCCGCTGCCGCTGGACGGGCTGGCGGATCTGGTCTCCCTGGAACTGTGGCTGCGCCGCCTGCTGGCCCGCCGCGGCACATGCTGGACGGGCACACCGGCCCGCCAACGGGCCGTACCCGCGGGGATCGTGCCACAGGGGCGGGCGTTGGGGGCGGGGGCCGGGGGGCGGGGGTAGCGGCCGGGTGGCCCCTGGCTCGTCTCTGGGCCGTCTCCGGGCCGTCGTTCGGTCGTCGTTGGGTCGTCGTTGGGCCGTCGTTGGGTCGGGGCCGTGCCGGTACGTCGAGCCCGTCGCCGCCGGATCAGACCTTGCCCTACAGGGAGCCGCTTCCAGACCCGAACGTAAGCGACGGGCTTTCGACGCACCGGCCCGGCCCCTTCGGCGCGCGGGCGGCTGCGGGCCGGAGGGGGTCGGAGGGGCTGATCGCGCGGTTTCCCGCGCCCCCAAGGTGGGGCTTCGCCCTCGCATCCGCCACCCGCCCGGATTCGTTTGGCTGCGGGCCGGTGGGGGGCGGAGGGGCCGATCGCGGACGCGGGTTCGCCCCGCATCCCCCCGCGCCCCTGAAGGGGCTCTGGCGCGCTTCATTCAGCCCGTCCGGCGTTTGAAGACGAGGCCGTTCAGGCCGATAGGGGGCCGAGGGCGCAGCCCCGGCCCAGGGGCGCGGGGAACTGCGCGATCGGCCCCCACCGGCCCGTAGCCGACGAACCCACCAGGGGGGCTGGGGGCGCCCCCAGGTTGAGGATGATGGGGGTCCCCCCTGCTCGAGCGAAGCCGAGAGCTTGGGGGAGGGTAGGGGCGGCGGGGGCGGAGAACCTGGGCGTAGGCCCGCCGGGGAAAGCCTCGGCCCCGCGCACCGCGCGAGGTGAGAATAGGCGGGTGCGGTACAGAATCCTGGGGGTCGCCCAGGCGGAGGATGATCAGGGGGCCCCGGTCGCGCTGGGCGGCCCCCGGGTACGCGCCTTGCTGACGGCGCTCGCCCGACGAACGGACCGCACGACCACCCCCCAGACCCTGATCGACGAGGTATGGGCGGACGACCCCCCACTGGACGCCCCGGCGGCGTTGCAGGCCCTGATCGGCCGCCTGCGCCGGGCGATCGGCAAGGACGCGGTCGCCTCGGAGACGGGCGGCTACCGGTTGCGGGCGACCAAGGACGACGTGGACCTGTTCGTCTTCGAGCGGCAGGTACGAGAAGGCAAGGCCGCCCTCGACCGCGGCGACGCGTCCACCGCCGCCCACACCCTGCGCGACGCCCTCGCCCTGTGGCACGGCCCGGCCCTCGCGGACCTCCCCGACCGGGACGCCGCCACCCGCCCGGACGCGCTCCGCCTGGAGGCGACGCGCACCCGCATCGACGCGGACCTGCGACTGGGCCGCGCCCCCGACGTCGTACCGGAGTTGAAGGAGCTGACAACCGCCCACCCGTACGACGAGGCCCTGCACGCCCTGCTCATCCGCGCCCTGCGCGACGCGGGCCGCGGCGCGGACGCGCTGGCCGCGTACGAAGAGGTGCGCCGCGCCCTCCAGGAGGGCCTGGGCGCGGATCCCGGCGGGGAACTGCGGAGACTGCACGCGGAGTTGCTCACCCCGGCGGGAGCGGGCGGGCCGGGGCCCATACCCGTGCGTGCCGACCGTCGCGTACGGCGGGAAGGGGACGGGGCGGAGGCGGCCGCCCCTGGTGGCCTGCGCGTCGACACCGGCTCTTCCGAAGAGCGACCGACCCCGCACCGGGCCGAGGACGGACACCTCCGCCCCGGTCCCGACCCACGCCTCGACCCTGAACGCACCGGCAACCTCCGCCCCCGCCTGAACTCCTTCGTCGGCCGGGAACCCGAACTCGACGCGATCCGTTCGGATGTGCAGAGGGCACGCCTGGTCACGCTGACCGGACCGGGCGGTTCGGGAAAGACCCGCCTCGCCGAGGAAGCCGCCGCCGGGCTCCCGCAGGCCTGGCTGGTCGAGCTGGCCCCGCTCGACCGGCCCGAGGCGGTCCCGGGCGCGGTGGTCAGCGCCCTCGGTCTGCGCGAGACCGTGTTGATGACCCACGAGATGGCGATGGTCGGCCAGGACGACCCGCTCGGCCTGCTCGTCGAGTACTGCGCCCCGCGCAGCCAGCTCCTGATCCTTGACAACTGCGAGCACGTCATCGGCGCGGCCGCCGAACTCGCCGAGACCCTGCTCACCCGCTGCCCGGGGCTCACCATCCTCGCCACCAGCCGTGAACCCCTCGGCGTCCCCGGCGAGCTGGTGCGCCCGGTCGAGCCCCTGCCGCCCGACCCCGCGCGCCGGCTGTTCATGGAGCGCGCGGCGGCCGTACGTCCCGACGCCGACGCCGCGCTCCACGACTCCGAGGCGGTGGACGAGATCTGCCGACGGCTCGACGGCCTGCCCCTGGCCATCGAGCTGGCCGCCGCGCGCCTGCGACTGCTGACACCTCGCCAGATCGCCGACCGGCTCGACGACCGCTTCCGGCTGCTCACCTCCGGAAGCCGCACGGTGCTGCCCCGCCAGCAGACCCTGCGCGCCGTCGTCGACTGGTCCTGGGACCTGCTCGACGAACGGGAGCGGGCCGTGCTGTGCGAGGCGTCCGTCTTCGCGGGCGGCTGGGACCTCACGGCCGCCGAAGCCGTTTGCACCGGTGCCGTCACCGGTCCGGTCGCCGGTGGCGTGGCCGAACTCGTCGGGGCGCTCGTCGACAAGTCATTGATCGTCGCGACCCCGTCCGCCACCCCTTACGACGAGGACGGCGTCGGCGGCGGCATGCGGTACCGCATGCTGGAGACGATCCACGAGTACGCCACCGAGCGCGCCGCCGAAGTCCCCGAGCTGCGCGCCACCGCCGAGCGGCGCCACCGCGCGTGGGCGCGTGACCTCGTCGAGGAGGCCGAGCCACTGCTGCGCTCCGCCGCGCAGCTGCCCTGGATCCACCGCCTGGAGACCGAGCTCGACAACATCCGGGCGGCCCTGCACCGCGCGATCGTCGCCGGTGCGGAGGAGGACGCCGGCGCGATCGTCCTCGCCACGGGCTGGTTCTGGTGGCTGCGCAACTTCCGCCGCGAAGGCGGGGAATGGACGGACCGCCTGCTGCGGCTGGGCGCGGCGCTCGACGCGAGGGGCGTCGTGTCCGAGGCGAACCGGTCGTACGGCGGGGAGCGTGGCGACGGTGGCGACGGGTGCGAGGGGCGTGACGGTGGCGGCGATGGTGTCCTCTTCGCCGACCTGGACCGTTTCGATCCGCTGGCAGCCTTCCTCGCCGCCCCGGACCACGAGGAGTCCCATCCGCTGCACGGCATGCGGATGCGGGCGCGCATGTTGCACCTGTTCATGCTGGTGGAGACTGATCCGTTGGACGCAGGGGCGTATCCATGGATCTCGGAGTACATCGTGCGGGTGCGGGACTTCTTCGAGAAGGGCGGTCCGGACGCGGCGACCATGCCGGGCATCGTCTGGCCGTTGACCGCCTTCTTCCTGAGCGGTTGGCACGACGTGCGTCCGTCGATGGACACGGCGCTCGCCAACTGCCGAGCGTACGGCGGGGAGTGGGAGATCGGCGTCACCCTGATGTTCCGTACGCACATGGTCGTCGACGCCCCGGGCGGCATGCAGGGCGTGGACGACGACCTCGCGGAGCTGCGGGTGCTCAGCCGGCGCGTGGGCGACCGCTGGGTGCGCGCCCAGGTGTGCAGCGCCGCGGGGGAGGCGGCCATGGCGCGCGGTCTCTACGACGAGGCCAAGGGCGAGTACGAGGAGGCACTGCGGCTGGCCTTCGAGGTCGGCGCGTACGCCGAGACGCCCTTCCTCATGGCGCGGCTGGCCGAGCTCGCCTACCGCGCGGGCGAGCGTTCGCAGGCGCTGACCGCCCTGGACGAGGCCAACGCCGCGGCCGAGCGGTACAGCATCACGGACTCCGGCGCCTTCGTCCGTCTGCTCCGCGCCCAGCTGGCCCTGGACGACAGAGAGGTCGCCTTCGCGCGCGAACAGTGGGAACAGGCGTGCGAGATGACCGCCCGCGGCACCCCGCCGCCGCAGTTCATGGCGGCGCTGAACTGGGTCGAGGCGCTCGTGACAGCTGCCGAGTCCGGTCCGGAGCCCGGCCTGCGCAAGATGGTCGACGCGTTGGCCACGGCGGTGACGGGGCGGTGCGCCGACGTGGTGACGGCGAGCTTCGTCGAGAGTGCGGCGGGCCTGCTGTCCGAACTCGGCGACCATCCCCGAGCGGCCCGTCTGCTCGCCGCTGGTACCTCCTGGCGCGGCGGTCTTCCCCGTCCCACCCAGGAGCGCACCGGCGCCGAGCGCACGGAGACCGCCGCGCGTGCCGCTCTCGGTCCCGTCCGCCATGAGTCCGAGCGGACGACGGGGGCGGGCTTCACCCAGGCCGACGCCCTGCGGGAGCTCGCGGAGGCGCTGAAGGAATACGAGTAAGGATTACGCGTAAGGAGTACGAGTAGGCGGCGAGGGAGTGCCGCACCTCGCTTCGACGCACCTCACCGGCACTGGAACGTGGACTCCGCCCAGTCCGCCAGGGCCACGGCGTCGAATCTCGTGTGCGGTTCGACGGCCAGTCGAATCGTTTTGCGGCCGGTGAGGTTCACATGCACGGGGACCGCGGGGTCGCCGCCCCCGACCAGTGGCGACTGCCACAGGCGCGCTCCGCCGGCGTACACGGAGAAGCTCACCTGGCCGAGGCCCGGCGTCAGGTCGTCCACACCGACCAGCGCGTCGTACGCCGAGCAACTGCGGTTGAGGTCGATGGTGACCGAGGACTCGCCGTGCACGGTCACGCCGTGGGTGTACCGCTGACCCGCGATCGACACCCCCCACCGCTGCCACACCCAACTGCTCTCGCCGAGCCGCATCTCGGGTTTGGTGTGGTCACCGGTGACGTCGTACTTCAACTCGTTCCACTGGTAGACGACCGGTGCGGGAGGAGGCGGCGGGGTGGGCGTGGGCGTCGGAGTAGGGGTCGGAGTGGGGGTCGGAGTAGGGGTGGGCTTCGGATTCGCCCGCGGCGGGGTGGGGGACGGCGTGGGCGTGGACGTGGGCTTCGGGGTGGGCCGGGGAGTGGGAGTCGGGGTCGGGCTGGGCGTCGGTGCGGGGGCCACCACCGGGGGCTGTGGCGCGGGCTTCTTCGACGGAGTCGGCGTCGGCTGCGGCTGTGGCGCTTCGACCACCGGCGAGGTCGCCGGCGGCTTGGCCTCGGGCTTCTTGACCGGACTGCCGTTGCCGACGAGGGCGAGTGCCACCGCCGCCGCGGCCACCGCGACGACTCCCGCCGCGATACCGGCCTTGACCGGCGCGCCCAGCCCCTCCGAGGCGGCCGCGCCGCCCCCGGCGCTCGCCCCGCCCGAGCCGCCGCTCGCCGCCGCGGCGCCGGCCGCCCCGGCCGCGCCCGCTCCGGCGCCACCGGCGATGAGCGCGACGGCCTTCGCGTACCCGGCGGCACCGAACCAACCGATGACCGCGACCGGCACGACCGCGGGGATCCCGCTGGCGACTTCCTTGATCTGGCCCGCGGCCAGCCGGCACTTGGCGCACTCCTCCAGGTGCTTGCGCAGTCCGCGCTCGGCCCGGGTGCGCAGGCCGCCCCGGGCGTAGGCGCCGAGCCGGTCGGCGTGACGCGCGCACTCCTCGTCCATGGTGAGCGTGATGCTTACGTGTGCCTGGAGGTAGGCCTGCTTGAGGCCCTCGCGGGCGCGGCTGGCCAGGACGCGGGTGCCGTTGGCGTCGAGCCCGAAGAGCGTGGCGACCTCGCTCGGGGACTCATCCTCGACCTCCGTGTGCCACAGCACGGCCTGCCAGCGCTCCGGCAGCGACCGGAACGCCTGCATGGCCATGGACTGCTCGGCCTCGTGCATCGCCCGTACGTCGGCGCCCAGGTCCAGCGTGTCGTCGTCGGACACCTCGGAGGCGCGGGAGGACTGCGCGGCGAACACCGCGAAGTCGTCGACCAGTTGCTCCCGTTTCGCGGACTTCGTCCAGCTCGCGGCGACGCGGCGGACCGTGGTGAGCAGATACGCGCGTACGGCGTGCTCGGGGCCGTGGCCGCGGCGGACCGCCTGGAGCATGCGGGCGAACACCTCGGCGGTGAGGTCGTCCGCGGTGTACGCGTCCCGGCAGCAGGTGCGGGCATAACGACGGACGGCTTCGGCGTGACGGCGGTACAACTCCTCGTACGCCGTGTCGTCGCCCGCGCGCATCCGCCCGATCAGATCGGCGTCGGAGGGCGGCCGCTCGATCGGGGGCGACAGGGCGTTCCCGCCGTCACGCCGGTCGAACCGGTCGCGCTGCGCCGGAACACTGGGGTCCCGTGGAGCGCCCGAAGCGCCTGAACCACCCGAAGCGCCTGAACCACCCGGCGTACCCGAGGGTTCCGAGGTGATGCCCGACGGACCGCCCTGGCTCGGTACCTGCCGCGAGGGCGACCCGCCGGCCTCCGCGCCACCGTCACCGAGTGACTCGTCCCGCCCGTCAACGCTCATCGCGGAAAGCCCCCGCCTGCACACTCGGACCCGAATACCGGGACAGAGTGCCACACGCTTCAGGGGCGGGACCCCACCGCACGGACCAACCACTCGTCCGTGGGCACTTGCCACACGACAGCACTAGTGGTCACTCGTTTGGGGAATAGTCAATAAACGCTCCCCATAAGGCAGTTGCGTTATGGCCGGAATGTGCGGACCCCGAGCTCCGTCCCCTCGGACTCCGTCACCCCGGCCACCGTCACGCCGGCCGCGAGCGCAGCCCCTCCAGCAGGATGTCCAGCAGCCGGGCCGAGGCCGCGGCCTGCTGGACGGCATCCGGCAGCGAGGGCGCCGCCGTGGCTATGACCAGCAGTACGTCCGCCACGGTCACGTCCGCCCGCAGCTCGCCCGCCGCGCGCGCCCGATCCACCAGCCGGCCCACCACGTCGAGCAGCGCGGCCGCACCGGCGTCGTCGGCCACCGCGGCCATGGCCTCCTCCTCGGGCGACGACCGCTGCTCCACGAGCCGGAGCTCGGGGGCGAGCTGGGACCGCTGCTGCGGCACCCGCGCCTCGTCCGCCGAGGGCCCCTCCTCCGCGACGCCGACCCGCAGCACCTGCGGCGGCAGCAGCCGCCCGGCACCCGAGGCCACCGACGTACGCAGGAAGCGCGAGAGCGCCGACCACGGCTCGTCCTCCTGACCGAGCGCCGCGCGCGCCTGGTCGGTCAGCCGGGAGGTCTCCTCCTCGGCTATCCGACGGACCAGGACGTCCTTGCTCGGGAAGCGCCGGTACACCGTGCCGACGCCGACCCGGGCGCGCCGCGCCACGTCCTCCATCGGCGCGCCGTACCCCAGCTCGCCGAAGACCTCGCGCGCCGCGCGCAGTACGTGCTCCAGATTGCGCTGTGCGTCCACCCGTAGCGGCGTCGTCCGCGATCCGTCCACCGGACCGCGGCCATTGCCGCCCGTTGCCGCGCCGATCGTGCCACCGGACGCGATGGCAGACGCGGAAGACCAATGAGAGTCCTGAATGTGCATAAGTGTTCCCCCGGTAATGACGTCTCCCCCCGGAGACTCTCCCCGCCATTGGAAGCCGGAGCGTGCGGAACAAGCTTGATTCACGAACCCGTCGTGCGGACTCGTCGAGCGCATCCCCCTACACCCCGTCGACACACGAACATAGTTGAGTGGGGGTCAATTCAGAAGGGGCAGGTTCCGCACGGAGCGCCCCCCGATCGGAGTACGGGTCGGTTACCTCCCGATTAAGCCCCCTCCGAACCCCTCGGGCACCCCCGCTGACCTGCGTACTCTCCCTGCAGTCCGGCAAACCGGCCAACCCCTCGGGCCCCCGGCGGTCGGTCACACAAATTGTCGAGCCTGTGGACAAACTCAAGAGCGGGGTGCGTCATGGGATGGTGAAGGAACCTGTGCGCATTCTCATCGTCGGCGGCGGCTACGTCGGGATGTACACCGCCCTGCGCCTCCAACGAAAGTTGAAGTCGGAACTGAATCGGGGCGAGGTCGAGATCACCGTCGTCTCCCCCGACCCCTATATGACTTATCAGCCGTTCCTTCCCGAGGCCGCCGCGGGCCTGATCTCGCCGCGCCATGTGGTGGTCCCGCTGCGCAGGGTCCTCGACGGGTGCCGGATCCTGGTCGGCGAGGCCCACAGCATCGACCACGCCAAGCGCACCGCGACGCTCAGCACGCTCGCCACCGCCGAGGAGGGCGCGGGCACGGAACAGATCACGTACGACGAACTCGTCCTCGCCCCCGGCTCGGTCTCACGCGCCCTCCCGATCCCCGGACTCGCCGACTACGCCATCGGCTTCAAGACCATCGAGGAAGCCATCGGGCTGCGCAACCACGTCATCGAGCAGATGGACATCGCCTCCTCCACCCGGGACCCCGCGATCCGCGACGCCGCCCTGACCTTCGTCTTCGTGGGGGGCGGTTACGCGGGCGTGGAGGCGCTCGGCGAACTCGAGGACATGGCCCGCTACGCCGCCCGCTACTACCACAACGTCAACGCCGACGACATGAAGTGGATCCTCGTCGAGGCCTCGAACCGCATCCTCCCCGAGGTCGGCGAGGAGATGGGCAAGTACACGGTCACCCAGCTGCGCCGCCGCAACATCGACGTACGCCTCGAGACGCGCCTCGACTCCTGCGCGGACCGGATCGCCGTCCTCAGCGACGGCGCCCGCTTCCCCACGCGCACGGTCGTGTGGACCGCCGGCGTGAAACCGCACCCGATCCTGGCCGCCAGCAACCTCCCCCTCAACGAGCGCGGCCGCCTCAAGTGCACCCCCGAGCTGACCGTCGAAGGCGCCCCCCACGCGTGGGCCGCCGGAGACGCCGCCGCCGTCCCCGACGTCACCGCCGAGGAGCCCGGCAAGGAGACCGCGCCCAACGCACAGCACGCGGTGCGCCAGGCCAGGGTCCTCGGCGACAACATCGCGCACTCCCTGCGCGACGAGCCCCTGGAGACGTACTCCCACAAGTACGTCGGCTCGGTCGCGTCCCTCGGGCTGCACAAGGGTGTCGCACACGTCTACGGGCGCAAGCTGAAGGGCTATCCTGCCTGGTTCATGCACCGCGTCTACCACCTGAGCAGGGTCCCGACCTTCAACCGCAAGGCTCGCGTGCTCGCCGAATGGACCTTGGCGGGGCTCTTCAAGAGGGAGATCGTGTCCCTCGGATCGCTCGAACATCCTCGAGCGGAGTTCGAACTCGCGGCCGGTGGAAAGCATCCTATCGACCCGAAGCTCGACCCGAAGGGGTCGTCCTGACCGGAGCCAGGAACTCCACCGATCAGGCAGGCGTCTGACGGATGTCGGTCCGGTCGGCCAGACTGGTCCCGACCTTGGGCGGGCCGACGGTTCGCTCTTCGCACCCACAGGCTTCTTCCCCAGCGCCGCAATTCCCGGGTTCCGATCAGGGAGGCAGCGCTCCAGTGGCTCCGGCCGCGGGCCGGACCCCCGGCCGGATCCGGAGCCGACCGGAGACGACAATCACGAGGCAAGGATTCGGTGAACTTCACCCGCTGGAGCGCCCGGCTCCCCGGAACGCAGCGCCGCGCCGCGGCGCGAACCGAACACACGGCCTCCCCGGACCGCCGAGGCGAGGGCTCCGTGCCCGCGGCCCGCGCCGAGCAGCTGACCGATGACGCGCCGCCCGTCCCCGCCGTCGACGACCTGCCCGTGCGCGAGGTCCTCGACCGCGTCCCGGCCCTCGTCGCCCTCGTGCACGGCCACGACCACCGCGTGGCGTACGTCAACGACGCCTATGTGGCGGCCTTCGGCGCCCGACCCGTCGGCGAACCCGCACGCGAGGCGCTCCCCGAGCTCGCGGAGATCGGCCTGCTCCCGCTCCTCGACCAGGTGCTGCGCAGCGCCAAGCCGCGCACGGTCAAGTCCCGCAAAGCACCCGGCGGCCGCTCGTACACCTTCACCTGCACGCCCGTCGACGCCACCCCGGACGGCCAGGACGGCGGCGTACTCGTCTTCGCCACCGACGTCACCGACCACGCCGAGGCCGCCGAGCGACTGCGCGCCAGCGAGCGCCGCCAGCGCGAGACCGCTGTCACCCTCCAGCGCTCCCTGCTCCCCCAGGAGCTGGAAGAACCCGACGACCTGCGCGTCGCCGCCACCTATCAGCCCGGCGGCACCGAGGCCGCGGTCGGTGGCGACTGGTACGACGTGATCACCCTCGGCGGCGGCCGCACCGCACTCGTCATCGGCGACGTGATGGGCCGCGGAGTGCGGGCCGCGGCCGTCATGGGGCAACTGCGCACCGCCGTGCGCGCGTACGCCCGCCTCGACCTGCCCCCGCACGAGGTCCTGCAACTCCTCGACGGACTCGCCACGGAGATCGACGCCAACCAGATCGCCACCTGCGCGTACGCCGTCCACGACCCCAACGAGGGGCGGCTCGTCTACGCCTCCGCGGGACACCTCCCGATCCTCGTCCGCGACGAGCACGGCACCGTGATCCGCGCCGACGAACCCACCGGACCGCCGCTCGGCACCGGCGGCTGGATGCACGCCTCCGGCTCGGTCCCGCTGGGACCCGGCTCCACGGCCGTCCTCTACACCGACGGCCTGGTCGAGCGCCGCGACGAGGACCTCGACGAGGGGATCGCGTCTCTGGAACGCGCCCTCGCGGGGGCGACGGGCACTCCCCAGGTCGTCTGCGACCGCCTCGTCCGCTCCGCGGGCGTCACCGCCGACCACGACGACGACGTGGCCGTCCTCGTCCTCCAGCACCCCGCCCGTACGGGCCCCGACGGCGAGCTCTTCCGCAACGCGGCCCTGGAGCTGCTGGGCGGGGTGGAAGCGGCTCCACGCGCGCGTGCCTTCGCCTCCGGCGTGCTGACGAGTTGGCGCTTCCCGTCCGACCTCCATGACCTCGGCGTCCTCGCCACCAGCGAGCTGGTCGCCAACTCCCTCCAGCACGGCACCCCGCCGATGCGCCTCCGGCTGCGCCGTACCGACCGCCGCCTCATCATCGAGGTCACCGACGGCGACGACCATCTGCCACGGCGGCGTCGTGCCGAGCCCGCCGACGAGGCCGGCCGCGGTATCGCGATCGTCGCGACGATCGCTTCCGGTTGGGGGTCGCGGCGTACACCCGGGGGAGGGAAGGCGGTCTGGTGCGAGTTCGCCCTACCACGGGCCACCGGCTGACCACCTGACGCGCCTCCACCGGAAGTCTTCCGGCCACCGTGCTGGTGGGGGGCCTGGGGCGCAGCCCCGGCCCCCAGGGGCGCGGGGAACTGCGCGACCAGCCCCCACTCACCCGCGGAAGCAGGAGACGGCTGCCACCACGGTGAAACGTGGTGGCAGCCGTCGTGCGAACGTCGTACAGACCTCCGTCAGGCGCTTGCCCGTACCGGCTCCGCGGGTGCCGCCCCGCCCTGAGCCACCACCCGGCTCTTCGCCAGCCACGGCTGGTTCTGTACGGGGCTCAGCTGCCGCCCGAGCCGCAGCGCCAGGAACGTGATGCCGAGGGAGAAGAGCAGGAACGTCACGACGTACGGACCGTGCAGCGAGGCCCCCATCGGACCGCCCACCGCCGGACCGACGGCCAGCGCGAGCTGCTTCACGAGGGCGAAGGCGGAGTTGTACTGGCCGGCCAGTCCCGTCGGTGCGAGATCCGCGACCAGCGGGGCGACCGTCGGCGACAGCATCGCCTCGCCGAGTCCGAACAGCGCGTACGTCGAGACGAACGCCGCCGTGGCCATCGTCTGGCTGCCGTGTCCGAGCCCCGCGTACCCGGCGGTCAGCCACGCCACGGCCCAGATGAGGCCGACCGCCGCGATCACCCGCGACCGCTTCCGGCGTTCGACGAACTTCAGCACCGCGAACTGCGCCACCACGATCATCGCCGTGTTCGCCGCCATCGCCGTACCGAGCGCGGAGGTCGAGATCCCGGCCGCCTCGACGCCGTACGCGGACAGCCCCGACTCGAACTGCCCGTAGCAGGCGAAGAACAGCACGAAGCCCAGCACGGACAGCTGCACCATGGCCCGGTTGCCCAGCAGCTGCTTCCAGCTGCCGCCCTCGGCCTTCGGCGCGTCCCCCTTGATCCGCGGCGCGTGCGGCACCCGTACGGTCGCCATGATCACGACCAGCACCAGGAACATCGCCGCTTCGATCGCGAACAGCAGCGTGAACGAACTCGCGCGGGTCGTATCGACGATGTGGCCGCCGATCAGGCCACCCACGCCGAGCCCGAGATTCTGCAGGAAGAACTGCGTCGCGAAGGCGCGCGACCGCGTGTCCGCCATCGAGCAGTCCACGATCATCGTCGCCAGCGCCGGCTGCATGACCGCTTGTCCCGCACCGAGCGCCGCCGCCGACAGCAGTACGGCCGTGGCGTTGCTCGCGAGCCCCAGGCTCAGCGCACCGAAGGCGGCGGTGACCAGGGCGGTGAGCAGGACCGGCAGCGGGCCGCGCAGGACGATGGCCCGCCCGGCGAACGGCAGCACCACGAGAGCGGCCACGGCGAAGACGGCGAGCACGAGGCCCGCCGTCATGGAGCCGAGTCCCCGTACCTGCGCCACATAGACGTAGAGGAAGGGGACGGTAAAGCCGAGCCCGAACGCTCCGAGTGCGTTGCCCACGTGGATCCGGCGCATCGCTGCGCCCATCGCCCTGGTCACTTTCACCTGCCTTGGTAGTGAAGCTTCGGCATGCATGGATGCAGCCCTGAAGACTTCGAAGCTAAAGTTAGATGTTGAACTGTACAGCTTGAAGGACTTCAATGCCAAGCGAGCCCGTGCGATACTTCGGACATGGGCGACACTCCCGGCGTCACTGCGCCGACAACCGAGCCGACACTCGACGAACAGATCGCCGCCTACCAGCGCGAGTTCCGGGACCTCGACCCCCAGGTCGAGAAGATCGTGGCGGCGCTCGGCCGCCTCAACCGCCGTATGAACGTCGCCTACGGCCGCCAGACCGCCACCCTCGGCATCAGCAACGCCGAGTGGGAGGTCCTCAAGGCCCTCGTCCTGTCCGGCGAGCCCTACCGGATGGGTCCCAGCGACCTCGCCAAGCGGCTCGGCCTGACCCCGGCCGCGATGACCCACCGGATCGACCGGATGGTCGCGGAGGGTCTGGTCACCCGGGAGCGAGACGAGTCGAACCGTGTCCGCGTGATCGTGGAGCTCACGGACGAGGGGCGCGAGAAGTGGCTGGAGGCCATGCGCCTCGCCACGGTCTTCGAGGAGGACCTCCTCCAGGACCTGTCCGCCGAGGAGCGCGGTGTCCTCGGTGAGGTTCTGACGCGTCTTCTACGACGCGTGGAACACGCCCAGCCGGACGCGGGCGGCCGGCTCAGCGACCTCGAATAAAAGATCTTGACAGGGTTGGTTGACATCACCCTGCTGGATCCGTAAGGTTCTTCGAGTTGCCACGGGACCGTAACGGTTCTGCGGTAGCACCTCCGCCGCAGTAGCGGCACCCAAACCACCAGCACGATCTCCCAAACGGGTGAATTCGGCGTGCCCGAATTCAATTCGCTTGGGGCGCGGCGGTCCGATTAGGAACTGCCGAGAGGATCCGCTAAAGTTTGGGACGTCGGAACGGCTCAACAGCCGGGAAGACAAGCCCCACTGACTGGGAATCAGGCCCGAAAGGATCTGATAGAGTCGGAACCGCCGGAAAGGGAAACGCGAGAGCGAGAACCTGGAAAGCACCGAGGAAATCGGATCGCGAAACGGTCTGATAGAGTCGGAAACGCAAGAACAAAGCAAGACAGCAAGACCGAAGGGAAGCG
>NZ_JBHVST010000099.1:0-41386 GCF_042885015.1 Streptomyces sp. NPDC058086
GGACACACACGACCGCACAGCCCAAGGACACGGACCGGGGACCGTCGTGCTTGGTGTGAACCGAGTATGAGCTCGGTGTGACCGCGGCGAGTCCGGTGTGTGCGCGACCGGGACCGGTCGTGCGCGGCATAGAGTGCCACGGCAGATCTGGCATGCCGTGGAGGTAGAACGCGATGGGGAATCCGCCACAGCTCACCGTGGGACGGCTCCTCTCCTCATGGGAACTGGACGTGCCCGCGCTGCTGGTGGTCGTCGTCCTGGGCGCGCTGTACGGCTGGGGCGTGCTGCGTCTGAGACGCCGGGGCGAGCACTGGCCCCTGCCGCGCGTCGGCGCCTTCGCACTGATCGGCCTGGGCACTCTCGTCGTGGCCACGATGTCCGCGCTGGCCGTGTACGACCACGTGCTGTTCTGGCCGGCCGCCGTCCAGAACGTCCTCCTCGACCTGATCGCACCGCTCGGGCTGGCCCTGGGCGATCCGCTGCGGCTGGCCCTCCGTTCCCTGCCCGAGCGGGCCGCCGGGCGTGTGCAGCGGGCGCTGACCGGACGGCTGGTACGGCTGCTCACCTTCCCGCTGGTCAGCACGGCTCTGGTGCTCGCGACGGAGCTGACGGTGTACTTCACGCCGTACTTCGAGACCGCTCTGGGCAACGACTGGCTGCACGAGGTGATGTATCTGCATCTGCTGCTCGCCGGAAGCCTGTTCGTCATGCCGATGCTCACCCGCGAGGAGGCGCTGCCGAGGTGGTGTACGCATCCGGTCCGAGCGGCGCTGGTGTTCCTCGACGGGATCATCGACGCCGTACCGGGCATCGTGGTGATGACTCACGGCACGCTCATCGCCGGGGCCTGGTACCTGCGTCACGCGCCGTCCTGGGCGCCGGACGTGCTCCATGACCAGCAGCTCGGCGGTGGCGCGATGATCAGCATCGCCGAGTTGGTGGCGCTGCCCTTCCTCCTCGTGATCCTGGTGCAGTGGGCCCGTACCGAACGCGCCGAGACCGTCGTACTGGATCGCCGCCTGGAGGCGGAGCTGGTCCCGGCAGTACCCGCGCCGGGAGCGGCACAGACATCCGAACTCGTACGTCCCTGGTGGGAGACCGAGAACAGCGAAGTCGCCCAGCGCATCCGGCAACAGCGGCCGGGACGTTGACACACGCAAGTCGGGTGTGGGCCTGGGACAGGGGAGGGACAGTTGGCTGTTGACGGAGACGAGACGGCTGCGAGAGGCGCGGGGAGCGCCGCGCAAGGGTTCATGGCACTGCCAGGGCGCACGGAGGATGGGAGGCAGCTGTTCCTGAAGTGCCTGGCGGACATGGTTCGGGTTCTAAGGCTCGATGTCGCCCCCGAGTCAGACGCTGGTGATGAGCGGCAGTGGCGACACCAAGTGCGCGGTGCCTTGCGCGAGGCATGCCGCCAGGAGTTGGTGCTGTCCGAGGCGTCCTTCGGCGTCCTCATGAAGGCGGCGGTCTATGACCCGGACCCGAGCTTCAACCGCCAGTTCGTTGAGCCGGCTCTGAATGCCTTCGGATACCGACGCGTCCGCTCCGCGCTGCTGGACTATCTGCGGACGGGAACCAACCAGGAGCGGGCAGGCGCCGCGCGGGCTTGGTACCGGTCGGCGCTGCCGCTTCGGCTCTCCAAGGGCAGGGCAGAGGGCTCAGACATCGGAGGCCAGGCAGAGGTCGACGACAGGTCTGTCATGGTGGGCGAGTGGTACGAGGCTGCGCTCCGAGAGTTCGTGCGTAACGAGCACCTCGACGTTCGGCGCTGCATTCTCCCCGGACTGCCGCTCCGGAAGTCGGCGTACCCGCCTGAGCTGCATGACCTCGTGGAGGCGGCAGTGATGATCGCCCGATCGCATCCAGACGAGTACATCCGTCACCGCGTGGAGCACCAAGTCCGTGGTTGATGAGCCGTTGTGGGCCGTGGCTACGACCTGGGCCGACCCCCGGGTCGTAATTTCGCAGCGATGTACGGGCGCATGGTGGCCGGGTCCCTGGCCTCCCTTCGCCCAGAGATTGACCCACCCCCCCCGTGCGTCCAGACATGAGAAAGACCGTCCACCACTGTGGGCAGACGGTCAGTCGCTTGCGCTTCCTGGTCGCTGTGCTCACCCATTGGGGTAGCGGAGAGCACATTTCCAATCGCTCGGCGTGGGCTAGGTCTGCCAACGCGCTCGCAGGACTCCGTCGTTGTCGGGCATGACAGCGGTGAACAGAGGCGCACGTTCATCGGCGTACACGGACAGGAGCGCTGCGGCGCAGGCGCTGGACATCTGGGCGCGCAGCTCCGGGAAGTCGTTCTCGTCGGCGATGGCGCTGTGGATGCGGCCCTCGCTGTCCTGCCAGACGCCCTCGACGAGACCTTCCGCAGGGAGGGCTCCCAGGACAGCGTCGATATCGGAAGACAAAGGCGCCCATACAGCCAGCCGGGCCCGGGGAGCCACTCTGGCGCGAATTGTGTCGACGGTGTCGCCGGTGACGTGGTGCCATCGTGAGGCGCCTTCGAGATACATCTCCTCCAGGATTCCGGCACTGCCGTTGGCGACTGCCCGGTGCAGGTCAGCCCAGAAGTTATCGTCGCCGGGTCGCTGGCCACCGTCCTCTTCGGCCTCGAAGCCGTACGGGGAGGCATCCATGCGTCCCGGGAACAGCCCGAGCTCGCGGGTCCGGGCCAGGGCCTCCTCGCAAGGGCGGCTGCTGCTGATATAGACGTACTGATCCCATCCGACGTGCACTGCGAAGGTGCCCTCCGCTTCCAATCGGCACCAAGCGCCGTTGTCGCGCAGCATGCGTCGCACCAGCTCCAGCCCGATATCGAGCGTCACCTCCGCTCCGTCGTGGAAGCCAGCGAGGCCCGTCGGAAGGAGCCCGTCAAGTCCAAAGTCCTCCAGGGGCCGCTCAAGGCCGAAGTGCGCGAGGGACGGGACCTGCGGCTCACGCACAGCCAGGCGATCAATGCCGGTTTCCACGGCGAATGCGTCGATGGTCTGAAGATAGGCCGCCTCGATCTCGCCGTGATCGCTGATGGTGTCCTCGGTGCCGGTGTAGTGCCCGTGTTCGTCACGGTCGGCGGGGTCGTACTTGGTAACGCAGTACACGTAGGGGAGCTGCATGCCCCCATTTTCCAGCGCAGCCCTGACATCGCACCGCTAACGTACTGGTCACCAGCGATTTGGTCGCTGAAGTCGGCGGTTCGAAACCGTCCACGCCCCACCTCCCAGTGCGTCCAGACATGAGAAAGACCGTCCACCACTGTGGGCAGACGGTCTCTCAAAGCGGCCGGGTCACTCCGTGTCGGCAAGCGCCCGGTACAGCGTCGCGCGGGACACGTTGAGCGCCTTTGCGATGGCCGTGACGCTCTCCCCCTTGGCCTTGCGCGCCTTGGCCGCAGCGAGCTTGTCAGCGTCCATCACGGTCGGTCGTCCGCCCGTACGACCCTGGGCCTTGGCAGCGTCCAGACCCGCCCGAGTGCGCTCAACGATCATGTCTCGTTCAAGCTCAGCAAAGGCAACCATCATCGTAAAGAAGAACTTGCCCTCACCTTTCGGGGAGTAGCTACCGGCCAGCGTGCCGGTCAGAATCCGCAGCGCAATCCCACGGGCGTGGAGATCCTCGGCGATCGTGAGCACATCCTTGGTGGAACGGCCCAATCGGTCCAGCTTCCACACGGTGAGGGTGTCGCCCTCCCGCATGTAGTCGAGAGCAGCGAGCAGGCCGGCACGGTCAGCGTTCTTGCCGGACGCCCTGTCCTCGAAGATGCGGGCGCACCCTGCCTCAGCGAGAGCGTCCGCCTGAAGCTGCGCATCCTGCGCGTTGGTGCTGACTCGCTGGTAGCCGATCAGGGTTCCGCTGCTCTTCGTCGCCATAGCCCGATCGTCTCATAACTCGTCTCAAAACATCAAGCTTTTCGGGTACGTTCTGAGACGGGTTTTGAACACCGCAAGCACCCCTCGGGTCACCTTGGTGTGACCGTCTCAATAACCATCGTTTGATAGACGAGGCCACCCGTCGCACGACTGGCCCGGACAACGGCCATACTGTTCGAGCGGCGATCAGTCGTGCCCCCAGCTCAGCCGAAGGCACCAGCCCCGTGGAGGTCGATCCAACTTTGTGGACCGAACTGGTCAGCTCCCTGCCTGGTCCGGCGGTCTTCCATCCCCCGACCCCGGAGGCGTCGCTGGTCAGATGCGCCGCTGTCCTCGGGCATCCGCTGCCTGCAGACCTCATGGCTCTCCTTCGTGAGAGCGATGGCATCGAGGGCGAGTACGGAGCAGGTTTGATCTGGTCGACCGAGCGGATCGCCTCCGAGAACAGCACCCTTCGCGGGGACGTGGAGCTCGCCACGCTCTACATGCCCTTCGATCCGCTGCTCTTCTTTGCGGACGCAGGCAATGGAGACCTCTTCGCGATCCTCCCCGGACTCCGGCGCCCCGATGTCTTCGCCTGGAACCACGAGGACGACAGCCGCACCTGGGTTGCTCCGAGCCTGGCCAAGTACCTCGAGTGGTGGCTGACCGGGCGGATCGCCTTGTAGTCCTGTTGGGGTCCCGCCAGGTCACGGTGACATGATCTCAGCGCGGCTGGTGTGATCACTGCGTCGGAACCTTCATGGATAGCCCCGTTTACTGGGCTGAGTCCACGCGACTTCCGCAAGCTGATCACGATGCTGCGCCGAGAGGGAGCCGATGCTCCCCCGTGCGGGCCGACCCTGGTCGCTGGCCGTGGGCGGGGGTGCCCAGAAGCGAGCCGGAAAAAATTTCAGACCTGCCCTTCTCCAAGCTGTCAGGGACCGTCAGCGCGTCGCCATGTGCAGCGGGGACCACTCGTCCATCAGCTGATCCTTCTTCGACGCGTTGCAGAGCACGCAGACCACGCGCATGTTCGCGACCGTCGAGAGGCCGCCCCGCGATATCGGGATCAGGTGGTCAATCACACCCCCCTCAGGCAGCGGAACAGAGCAGTGGAAACACCCGGCGTCCCCGTGTGCCTTACGTACGCGACGCTGAAGGGTGACCCGGCGCGCCGCAGTGCGCTGCACCTTCTGGCATGAACGGCACACTCCATCACGGAACTTGAGAACCACGGGCTTACCGCAGCGACGACACGGCACCGGCTCAGGCTTGGTGCGGGCACGCTTACGGACGTGCTCAGTGGCACGTCGGCATGCTTCAGAGCAGTAGGTACGAGCAGGGCCGCTCGACAGCCCTACAGGCTCCGAACACTTCGGCCCCCGGCACGGCTTGAGGGCTGCCTCTTCCCTCCCGCGCTGCACCTGCTTGCGACGCTCAGCCCGGCGTGACTCGTCCACCTCCTCGGCGCAGCGCACGCAGTACAGCGCCCAGGGGGCCCGACCGTGCGGTTCGTCACAGCGGTGGCAGCGTGGAGCGCCAGCGGCAGCACGGACGGCCTCGCGCGCATGACGGGCGGCCACCTGCAACCGGGCTGACTCAACACACCGGCTTGCGCCGCACGTGCCGTGATCCGCACGGGGACGTGGGGCACCACATTCCGAACACGTGGCGCGCGACTCATCAAGGGCAGACAAGCGTGATCACCTTTCCATTTTTGTTGATCATGAACCGCTCCGGCGAGGGCGCTACAGGCCAGCAACCGCAACGGTCGAGACAGGGTTCCGGGCAGGGGGTAAAGAAGCAAAGCAGGGGAATAGCGGGCCCCACCCCCGGACGTCACTTGGTCACACCGCCGACGAAAGCTGAACCGAAGTGCGCCGCCATGCCCGACTCTAGACACAGCCGCCGACAGCACCTCAGGGGGGCACACACACCCCCAGGAGTGCCGAACAACCCGCCGCCGGGGGGTTACCGACAACGGGCCGTGGACGGCGCTCAGGTGGGCGCCTACTTACGACATTGGGATCTATTAGCGGCAGAGCGGCCGCTTGAGGGGCGATGTGCCGGGTCGCCTCTGGGCTCCCAGGGCCAGGGTGTCAGTGGTCCATGCAAGGGTGCCCCCATGGAACCTTGGGGAGTGATTGAGGCATTGTGGGATCGAATCCAGGCGCGCGATTGGTCAGGTGTCGCCGACTTGGTCGCAGAGGACGTCGTGGTCGAGTGGCCGGTCAGCGCGGAGCGCATCGTTGGCAACAAGAACTTCGTCGCGGTGAACAGCGAATACCCGGGGGGCTGGTCGATTCGGGTGCTGCGGATCGTGGCTGACGGCAGCGAGGTGGTCTCCGAAGTCGAGGTGCCGCATGACGAGTTCGGCGTGTTCCGCGTGGCCTCGTTCTGGACCATCCAGCAGGGACGGATCGTGCGTGGCCGGGAGTACTGGACGAGTGTTGGGGCTGATCCGCGCCCGGAGTGGCGGGCGGCTCTGGTTGAGCCCATGTGAAGCGGTTGCCGCTCGCAGCGACGTTCCGGCTGATTTGGCCGTGCCGTAGCAAGGGCCATGCGGGTTAGGTGAGTTGTGAAGCTGACCTGGGCCCGCGCGGCCTGCTCCCATCCTGCCCTGTCTGGTGTCTCCCGCGCACACTTCGGCGAGTTGTTCGCCGAACTCGCCGCCCTGTGGGAGGCCGCACGGCAGTCCGGACTTCGCGAAGCCCGAGGTGGGGAACGCCGCAGGGCGGCCGGCGCCGCGCGCAAGCCGAAGCTGGTCTTCTGCGACCGGCTGCTTCTTGCCCTGGTGCACCTGCGCCATCAACTGCCGCACGAGGTCCTGGCCGAGCTGCACGGCGTCGACCGCTCGACCGTCTCGACGGCGATTCGGCAGGTGCGGCCGTTGCTTGCGGCCCGGGGCTTCGCAGTGCCCGACCGGCCTGGAGTGCGGCTACGGACACTGGAGGATGTCTTCGCCTACGCCGAGGCCGAGGACGTCGAGCTTCGGCTCGACGGCGCCGAGACCCAGGTCAGATGCCCGCGGGCGGGCCGACCCGGGCGGCGGGCCTTCGTCTCGGGCAAGCGCCGACAGAACACGATCAAGACCACCACGTTCAGCGACGGGCAGGGCCGCATGCTGCTGTCCGGGGTGGTCCGGCCCGGCCGGATGCACGACCAGACAGCCCTGCGCACCGAGGGCCTCGCCGAACAGCTCCGACTCCACCCCTCGGTGATGTCCCAGGTCGACGCCGGGTACGCGGGGCTGGCCAAGGAGTTCCCCCGCCAGGTCACCGCCCCGCCCAAGAAGCCGAAGAACGACGCGTGCGACGGTGACAAGCGGGCCTGGCACGAGGCGCGGCGGCACCAGTCTTCAGCCCGGATCTGTGTCGAGCACACCAACGCCGAGCTGCGGCAGTGGGCACCCCTACGGCGCTTTACCGGACGCCGTGAAATCTACGAGGAGACCCACCTGGCGATCGCCGGCCTGGTCTCCGACCGCTCCGCACAGCGGCCCACCCGGCGCCGGACGAGCACCGCACTCATCCTCGTCCGCAACAGCGCCTGCTGATCACACCAGCCGAACCGCCAGGCCAGCACGTCCCGACCTCAATTTCCCCCGAGGTCGTTAGCTGGTACCTCCGTCCAGTGCACGGCCACCCGTTCCGCCGTGTTCGCGTTCCGGCCCCTGCCTACGCTGCGTGCCACGCTCACACGGTCAACGAACAGCGCAAGGAACTCCCGCCGTTCAGAAAGGTCCCAACCGGCCCACGTCGACTCCGGGCCAAGCGGGTCCCCCTCCGGCGCAGTCCACTCTGACGGGATGGCTACCGTGTCAGCCTCAGCGGTTCCCAGCGCTTCCACGCGCCCGGCCGTACGCGCCTCATGTGCTGTCAGTCGTTCCACGGACTCACGGAACATCTGATCACCCACGGCACCCGCGTACAGCCCTGCCTGCCGGTCGACGTACAGCGTGCGAAGCGCTTCTCGTACGTGCTCCAACTCGGCTCGTGCGGCTGCTAGTTCGGTCTGTCGCTCGCCCGTGTCTGCTTGCGCTGCAAACCGGCGTGCGGCCTCGGCGAGCCATTCGAGATCTTCGGGGTCTTCGGGGTCTTCGGGGTCCAGCGCAGTCAGGCGGGACCACACCGTACGGGTCACCACGTCATCAGCTGCGTCCATGTTGATGGCCAGACCACCGTGTCCCGGCACAGCGCCGGACTGGGCCCGGTTGCAGCGATAGAGCGGCTTGCCGTTGCGCTTGTCCGTGACCATGGAGCTACCGCAGACCTCGCAGAACAGCATCCCGGCGGAACCGAGCAGGGATGGCACGGAACGGCCACCCTGGCGAACCACCTGGGGCGTACGGCCGTCGAGTACGTCCTGAAGCCGCCACCAGTCATCGGCGGGAACGATGCCCTCATGCGCCACCAGCGGGGCCCCTGAGTCGCTGCGCAGGATGACGCGCTTGGTCCCCTGACGTTCGGCGGCGTAGCCAGCAAGGCGCGGGTCACGGAGGATGCGGAGCACAGTGGACGACACCCACGTCGTACGCTCCAGCGGCTTGCTTACGCCCCTGTCCCGCCGGGCGGTCACCCGCGCTGTCATGTCCGCCGCTTTGGTCGGCACGCCTTCACCATTCAGCTTCCGGGCGATGGCCGATGCAGCCATGCCACCGAGCGCCCAAGACACCATGTCGCGTACGTGGGGGGCCTCAGCGGAGTCCGGGACCAGCTTGACCACCACCAGTTCCCCGCGCGGCTCACGCGTCGACTGGAAGCCGTACGGGGCCATGCCGGACACGTGGCTACCCGCTGCCCTCAGCGTCTCTTTCGTCGCCGTGATGTACGCCGACTTCATGTCGGACTCTTGCTGGGCCAACGCGGCGATAAGGCCGAAGATCGCGACGCCCATGGGGGTGGACGTGTCCAGGTAAGGCTCTTCCACGCTGACGAGCAGCACGCCGTGTTTGGCCAACTCCTCATTGATCAGCATGGCCTCAAGGGCACCCTGTCGAGTGAGGCGGGACAGCGAGAACACGACCACTGCGTCTACGTGCCCGGCACGAACGGCGGACATCATCTCCTCGAACTCCGGCCGGACAGCCTTGGGGTCCCAGCCGGATTTGCCGACGTCGGCGAAGTGGCCCGCGTTGTCCCAGCCTTTGGCCGTGATCAGCGCCTCGCACTTGGTCCGCTGTGCTTCGGGGGACGACGCGGAGTCGTCCTCACGCTTCCTTGACTGTCGGATGTAGGAGACTGCGCGCACATGGTCCAGATTAGGGGTCCAGTCGGGGCCCCGTTTGACGAGAGGTGTCATGTGCCTAGCGTAGTAAAAATCAACGTACTGACCGTCCCGGCCGAGCAGCGGGAGACGCTGGAGAAGCGCTTCGCCTCGCGTGCCCATGCCGTGGAGAACTCCGACGGATTCGAATGGTTCGAGCTCCTCCGCCCCGTCGAAGGCACCGACAGCTACCTCGTGTACACGCGGTGGCGTGACGAGGAGTCCTTCCAGGCCTGGATGGAGGGCCCCATGAAGGCGGCCCACCAGGGCGGCGACGCGGGGAGCGGGGAGCGCCCCAAGCCGGCGGCGAGCGGGTCCACGCTGTGGTCCTTCGAGGTCGTGCAGCAGGCGGCGCCGACCAGCGCATGACTGGACGCCGGGCATGCCGTCGGCGGGCCACGCGGCCCCGGTTGCGGCCCGGCGCACGATGACCTGTTTGTAGCCCCACATCAGACGCGCCCTGCGACTGGTGTGGGGGCCATCGTGTCGGGGCCGGCCGCCGCCCCGCCGCTCGCTCCCGCCGTGTCGGCCGAGCGCCTTCCGGCGGCCGCTCCGCGTGTCAGGTGCCGCCGACTCCGTCGGTGTGGGTTCGTTCGTAGTGGCGGGCGACCCGTGCGCGGTTGCCGCAGATGTTGCTGGTGCACCACTTGCGCCGCTTGTTCTCAGCAAGGAAGAGCATCGAGCAGGCCGGGTTGGCGCAGCGGCGCAGGAGCCCGAGCCGCTCGTTGTCGGCGAGAAGCCCGATGGCCTCCGCGGCGATGGCGGCCAACGCAGCGTTCCCGCCGTGTTCGGTGTGCCAGCGTTCCTCGCCTCTGATGCCGTCGGCCGTCACGACCAGACGAGGACTCACGGGAGCCGCTGCCGCGGCGGCGTTGATGTCGTCCACCGAAGTGCTCCGCGCGGCGCGGCCCTCGAGGTGACTGTCCAGGACGTCGCGAACCGCCGCACGCAGGCGGCGCACGGCCGCGGCGTCGGGTACAGGCCCGGGCGGCAGGCTTCCGGACTGCAGTGTCCACCAGGCCGCCGAGGCCTCCGGGGTCCCCATGAGGTCCGTGGCCGGTTCGGTCACCGTCATCAGCGTGTCGGCCAGGTCCAGTGCGACGAGCGGCTCACCACCCATGGGGAACCCCGCCGCCTGAAGCTCGTCTGCACCAACTCGAATGCTCACGGATTCATGGTACCCATTAGCCAATTCGATGGACACAGCGAGCCGATCGGGGGAAGTGATGAGTCAGCGCAGGCCGGCGCACCCCCTTGCAGGAGTCACCTAATGCTTCTACGCTCAATATATCCATTAGTCATGGGGGTGGATCGCGGGGAAGCCGGGATCACGCCGCGTCCGGCAGGCACCCACGGAGTTCACCCGCCTCCGAAGAAGGGAACCGGCCATGGGACTGTCATGGCAGCAAGGACCGCTCTCCTCCACAGCACTCGGAAGGTTCCTCACCCCCGAGCCGTTGCCGGAGCGGCTGCTCTTCGCTGAGCGGCTCCGCCGCCGGATGAGGGTGCGGTTCGGCGGGGAATGGATCGCGGACAGCGAGGACGTCGTACTGCTGCACGAGCCGGGGCGCTACCCCGTGGCCTACTTCCCGCTCTCGTCATTGCGTTCCGATGTTCTCGAGGCGAGCGGGCGCACCACCCAGCACCGCGAGCTCGGCGAGACGTCCTGGTTCACCGTGGACGTCGGTGGCCGCCGCACCAAGCGTGCGGCGTGGCGGTTCACGGCGCTCCCCTCGTACGCCGGCGAGCTGGAGGGGCGAGTCGCCTTCGCCTGGAGGGCCATGGACGCCTTCTACGAGGAGGACGAACGGATCCTCGGGCACGCGGCGGACGCCTATCACCGCATCGACATCCGCGACGCGTCCCGCACCCTGGAGGTGCTCTCGGGGGACACGATGATCGCGCGGACGACCCGTCCGGTGGTGCTCTACGAGTCCGGGTTCGCGCCGCGGTGGTACGTACCGCGCGAGGACGTCCAGGAGAAGGAACTGACGCCGGTGGAGGGCCGGACGTTCTGCCCGTACAAGGGGCTGGCCAGCTACTACGACATCGGCGAGGCCAAGAAGGCGGCGTGGTCGTACCGCGAGGCGTACCCCGAGGTCGGGCGCGTCGACGACCTGGTCTCCTTCGAGCCCGACAAGGTCGAGGTCTACCTCGACGGTGCGCGGCTGCACCTCGAACCGGGCCAGCAGGTGGTGCCTCACGGGGTCGACCGCAGCCTCGGGACCGATGAGGTCCTCTCCCACTGAGACTCCCTACGGAGGGCAGCCGCTCGCGAAAGAGCGGTCCGGCCCTTTCGCGGTACGGGACCCGAGCGTCGCCTCACGGCGAAGGGCGCCCCCTCACCGTGAGGCGTGCTGTGCCGACGGGGCGGACCGGCTCATTCCTCGCGTTCGTACTCCGCCCGGGCACGTTCGGCGTCGAGATCTTCCTGTGCGGCACGGTAGATGTCACCGGCCAGCTTGCGGGCGGCCTGAGGATCGGAAGTCGAGGAGACCGTCCGGATCCGGTCAGCCCATTTATCCATGTCTTGCGGGGTTTCAGGATTCTTGCTCACACTACTTTTGTACCTTTTTGTAGGCTTCTTCGCCTCCCGCGCCGGAGGAAAACCTGCGCATGGCCCACGAAGCCGGGCTCCGACCGGCCGGATCACTGAGCAGCATGCTGAAGCGACCGACTTCGCCGTGCGGCGGCGCCGCACCGGGAGGATGAGATGGCGACCCTGCTCTCGGTCAACGTGGGACGGCCGAAGGACGTGCGCTGGCGCGACAGGACGGTACACACGGGAGCGTGGAAGCATCCCGTCGACGGCCCCCGGATGGTGCGCCGCCTCAATATCGACGGTGACGGCCAGGGCGACCTTCAAGGCCACGGCGGGGAGCAGCGGGCAGTCCTCGTCTACCAGACGCAGTCCTACGCGTACTGGCGCAAGGTTCTCGAGCGCGACGATCTGGAGTTCGGCCAGTTCGGGGAGAACTTCACCGTCGACGGGCTGGCGGACGACGAGGTGTGCATCGGCGACCGCTACCGCATCGGCGAAGCCGAGTTCGAGGTCACCCAGCCACGTGTGACCTGTTACCGGGTCGGCATGCGGCTGAACGAACCGCGCATGGCCTCCCTGCTCGTCGCCCACCACCGCCCCGGCTTCTACCTCCGCGTCATCGCCGAGGGCCGGGTCCGGGCCGGAGACCGGATCACCCGGACCCGCACCGGCCGAGGGTCCCTCACCGTCGCCGACACCGACGCCCTGCTCTACCTTCCGGACCCCGACCCGGCCAAACTGCGTGCCGCCTTGGCCATCGAGGCGCTCAGCCCCGGATGGCAGCAGTCCTTCCAGGAGATGAGCCACCGACTCGACCAGCCGCCCGGCCCCGCACCCGCCGCGCCGGGCTGGAGGGGCTTCAGACAGCTGCGCGTGACCCAGGTCGTACCCGAGACCCCCACGGTGTCCTCGTTCCTCCTTCGCCCTACCGACTCGCAGGCGCTGCCCCCGGCCGCGCCCGGCCAGTACCTGACCGTGCGCATCCCAGGAGAGGGCGGGCCCGGACTGGTGCGTACCTATTCACTGTCCTCCGCCCCCGGTGCCGCCGAATACCGGATCAGCGTCAAACGCGAAGACCGCGGCAAGGCCAGCACCTACCTCCACACCCATCTGCACACGGGCGACGTCATCGAAGCAGCAGCCCCCCGCGGGACGTTCGTGCTGGCCGATGACCACACGCCCGTGGCACTGTTCTCGGCGGGCATCGGCGTCACGCCCGTGCTGGCGATGCTGTACCAACTGGCCCTCGGCCACAGCTCCCGCGCCGTGTGGTGGGTGCACACCGCGCGTGATCCCGAACAGCAACCCTTCGCGGAAGAGACCCGGCAGCTCCTCGCCCGCCTGCCGCACGCCCGCGCCTTCATCTACTACACCGCCCCGGATCTGGAGATCGCCGGGGGGCCGGGCATCACGCACGGACACATGACCAGCGACGGGATCCGGGAGCTTGGCATCCCGGCTGATGCGCACGCCTATCTGTGCGGCCCCGAAGGCTTCATGTCGACGGTGACATCCGCGCTCCAACGGGCGGGCCTGAGCAGTTCGAACATACACACCGAAGTCTTCGGGGCGCTCGCACCCATCAACCCCGGCATCGCCCACAAGGGTTCCGGACCTCCTCACCAGCCGCCCGGCCCCGGGGGCACAGGGCCCTCCGTCACCTTCGCCCGCAGCGGCCTGTCCACCCGCTGGTCGGAACGGTACGCGACGCTGCTGGAGCTGGCGGAGGCATGCGAGGTCCCCACGCGCTGGTCCTGCCGTACAGGGGTGTGCCACACCTGCACCACTCCCCTGCTCACCGGTCAGGTCGAATACACGACGCAGCCCCTGGAGGATCCCGCCTCGGGTGAAGTGCTGCCGTGTTGCAGCATCCCCACGGCTGACGTCCTGCTGGATCTGTGAGCCCGCGGCGGAAGGCTCAAGGGGTTCGGGGCTTTCGGCACAGCGACTCTCGAATCCCGAATCTAACCATCAAAGATGACTTGACAGGTTAGACCTTGCATGCTGGACTGCGGCTAACCGTTCAAAGCAACCTTGGAGGTTGGCATGAGCAGCGTCGTGCATCACCGCACCGCCACCGTCAACGGCATGGATGTCTTCTACCGAGAGGCCGGAGACCCGGCGTCACCGGCGCTCGTGCTGCTGCACGGCTTCCCGACGAGCTCGCACATGTTCCGGAACCTCATCCCGGCACTCGCCGACACCTACCGCGTCATCGCGCCCGACATGATCGGATTCGGACAGTCGGCCATGCCGACGGTCGACGAGTTCGACTACACCTTCGACGCTCTGACCGACGTGACCGCCGGCCTGCTGGAACAGCTCGGCGTCGACCGGTTCGCGGTCTACGCGCAGGACTACGGAGCGCCCATCGCCTGGCGGCTCGCCACCGGGTCTCCGCAGCGCATCACCGCGATCATCACGCAGAACGGCAACGGCTACACCGACGGATTCGTCAAGGCATTCTGGGACGGGCTGTTCACCTACGCCGAGAACCCGACGCCCGAGAACGAAGCCCCCCTCCGCGCGGCCCTGACCCTCGAACTGACCCGCTGGCAATACCTGAACGGGGTCGCGGATCCGAGCCTCGTCAGCCCGGACAGCTGGACCATCGACCAAGCGCTGCTCGACCGCCCCGGCAACGACGCCATCCAACTCACGCTGTTCCGGAACTATCCGACCAACGTCGTCCTCTACCCCCAGCTGCAGCAGTACTTCCGCGACAGCCAGGTGCCACTACTGGCCGTATGGGGGGCCAACGACGAAATCTTCGGCCCGGACGGAGCCCGCGCCTTCCAACGCGACCTGCCCGACGCCGAGATCCATCTCCTCGAGTCCGGGCACTTCGCCCTGGAGAGCCACCTGGAGGAAATCACCGGCTACATCCGCGACTTCCTCGCCCGCGTCACCGCCTGAGACACACAGCCCGCGTGTTCCCGGCTGCGGTAACAGCCCTTCGCCGTACGGCACGTTGCCGAGGTCGGCGTACGGGTCGCAAAGCTGGAGGCCACCAGAGCGAAGCGGCGGCAGGGCGACGCCCTCACGGAGTAGTGATTTGGGCAACTTCGCCCCGGTGTGGGTGAGCCGCATCGGGGTGCAGACGCGCGGCGCGGCGCCGGGGCCGGGCAGGGCGACGACTGTCCTGTCGACGAGTCGCATGTTGCGGTTGGGCCATTTCGGCAACCCCCTTCACAGGAGCCACACATGCCGTGCGAGGATGCGGCTCCCGGTATCGAGTACCGGCGTAGAGGGGAACATCATTGAGATCAAGGAAACTGAGCCGTAAGCGGCGACGGGCGACCATAGTCACGGCAGCGGCCGCCTCGGTCGTCGCCGGCGCCGCGCTGCTGCCCAACTGGACCGCGGGCGCGTCGACTGTCGCCGACCCCGCCGTGGATCCGTCGACCAAGGCCACCTTCCAACGGCTGGCGGACGCGGTCTTCACCGACCGTACGGACGCCCTGGTGGACAGCGGCAAGACCAGTCGGAACACGTCACTCTCGTCGCGGTTCTCCGGCGACGTGCGGGTGTCGTCCACGCTGTCGCGCGAGGAGAAGTCCGCACTGTCGCAACTGCGGGGCCGCAAGTCCCGTCTGGAGTCGCTCGGGGAGAAGTACAGCTCGGCCAGCACGAGCGTTTCGCTGGACCGTACGCGACTGAAGGGCCGTCACGCCACGGTCAACGTCACCGAGACGACGACGCTGACCTACGAGAAGGTCAAGGGCAACGAGCCGAAGACCACCGGCTTCCAGGCGCACCACGAGCTGACGTTCAAGGCCGACCGCAAGGGCGACTGGCAGCTGACCGGCATCCGTGACACCGACGACGGCGTCGCGGTCAACCAGGTCGCCGCCACCACGTTCGTCGCCGCGCCCAAGACGGCCGCCGACGACGCCCCGCCCGCGGCGACCCGCTCGGCCATCACGTTGCCCGCGCCGGCCAAGCCGAAGAACTTCTCGGCCTCCGGCTACGACTACAAGGCCATGGCGGCGTACGCGGCCAAGTACTGGAACAACTACAACCCGGCCTACCCGAACTTCAACGGGCAGGGTGCCGGCGGCGACTGCACCAACTTCGTCAGCCAGTCCCTGAAAGCAGGCGGCTGGAAGCATGTCCCCGGCTACACGGACGACTTCCACAAGTGGTTCGGCAACTCCGACATCCAGTCGGACTCGTTCGTCGGCGTCAACGAGTTCTCGTGGTTCGCCCTGTCCTCCAAGCGGGTCACCAGCCTCGCCAACGTCTACCAGTTGGACGTGGGTGACGTCCTGCAGATGGACTTCAACAAGGACGGGTCCAAGGACCACAGCATGATCGTCACCTACCGCAGCCCGCAGGGCGTGCCGTACGTGTCGTACCACTCCAACAACACCTACAACAGGTCGGTGGCGAGCATCATCGCGTCGTACCCGAACGCGGCGTACTACGCCTACCGCACCTGAGCAGTCCTTTCCGGGGCGGGAGCCGGTCCGAGTGTCCGGCTCCCGCTCCTTTGCTTCCCGATCACTTACGGGAACAGTGCGATCCCGACGAGGATCAGCAGGATGATGCCGGCGACGAGCGCAACGGTCGCCCACGTTCCCCGCCGCTTCAGCGGCGTCGCGGGCTCTCCTCCACGGGGCCGGTCCTCCGGCAGTGCGGCGTCGGCCGGGCGCCCGCTCCTGTAGAACTCTTCGTCGGTCGGATAGACGTTGCGCGGATCATTGAGAGCGCGCGGATCGATCTCGTGTGGACTGGACATGAGCACTCCTTGCGCGGCCCTCGTCAGGGCCGGGGTTCCCGGGGGACGCCAGGGCCTGCGCCAGGGGCGGTGGCTCACCACTTCCCAGGCGCGCAGCCCTTCAGGAAGACGCCGCACAGGCAATCCGCCCTGCTCACCGCGCACAATCTGATCGTATACCCGAGCAGGTCCGTCCATGAGGTCCAGCGGGCCATGGGTGCTGGACCGGGCCGAGGCCGACAGCGAGCACGCCGTGCGCTACGCCCGAGAGGGCATCGGTCACAGGTCGAGGACCGCCCGGAGTGCGTTGTCGATGAGCACTTGCTGTTCGGGCCCGATGTTGCCGCGCAGGGTGGCTGTCTCGAAACGCGCCGCAGAAAGCTGGAGCAGGTTGACGGCGACGACCGAGGCGTCGACCGGGGTGGTCAGGCGCACGCTCATCGCCGTGTCGGGGTGCACGGCAGGGGCGTGCAGCACCAGGGCGACCACGGCGCCGTACGCGTCGGCCAGTCCGTCAAGGCTGACGACGAGGACCGTGCGGTTTCCCTTGCCGGTGTCGACGTCCCAGACATCGCCTTTCTGGATCGTCACCGGGCGTCGCCCCCGCCGCCCAGATCGAGGGGCCCCATCCGGGCGAGCCGACGGGCGGCGTCCAGCGTCATCTGCCGACGCACGGCTCGGAGGATGTAGTCGTTCAGGGAGGGGGCGTCGGCTGCGGCCTCGCGCAGCGCCTTGTCCATGGCGTCGGGAATCCAGGGTGATGGCAGTCATGACACCAAATGCAGTGGCATCACCGCCGTCATGCGATGACCAGTCGGGACGGCGGGCTTTCGCACTAGGGGGCGACGGTACCGAGGCGGTGCTCGGCACTCCGGTGGCCGCCTGACGCGCAACCCAGGCACTGACCGGTTCGGGTCACGGAGCGCCGTCGACCACTTCTATGGCGTTGCCGTCGGGATCCTGGAGGACGGCGATGCGCACGCCGGGACCCACCTCCATGGGCCCGTGCTGTACACGTCCACCGCGGGCCACCGCACGTTCGACGATCCCGTCGAGATCATTGACGTACATGGTCAGATAGCGCACGCCGGCCAAGTGAAAGAAAGGCCCGGCCTGTTCGGCGGAGGCAGGCCGCCGCGAAGGAATCATCACCTTGATCTGCGTGCCGGGTGCCGCGAGCCGGTGCACGACTCCAGAGCCCGATCTGACCGCCGGGAGCCGTTCCAGTTCGAACACGGCGGCGAAGAACTCCACCAAGGCTTCGTCGGCGCTGACCAGCCCGACTTCGACCCGCTGCAAGGTCACGGCACCCCCGGGTAGCTGCCCACATCGGTCGCTCGGCATCTGGCCCAACAGATGCGAGAATGATACTCTACCATACGAGAATGGCGTTACCGGCGTGAGTGCGGTGGCGTCGCCTCGTCACTGAAGACCGCCCCGGCCTTGTCTTGGCGATGTCGGACCACCGAAAGCGGGCGAGATGAATGGAAAGGCTGGGGATCGAGCTTCTCAGCGTCTTCGGAATGCCTCCGGTCGCGTTCGTGTCCCTGGCCGCCGACCTGGGTTGCCAGTACATCTCGACCGCCCTGACATCGAATCCGTACAACCCGTCGATTTATCCGCCGTTCTCCCTTCGGGATGATCCAGCGCTGCGGCGCGAGATGATTGCCGCAATGCGTGATCGCGACGTGTCGATCTCGCTCGGGGAAGGCATGGTGGTCCGCAAGGGAGCTGACATCCAGGACAGAGTCGGCGATCTCGAGATCATGGCGGAGCTCGGTGTCCGGCGGATCAACACGGTCTCTCTCGATCCGGACCTCGACCGCACCATCGACCAGTTCGGCATCCTCGCCGAGAACGCCGCTTCACTCGGGATGGAGACGACGGTGGAAGCCAGTCCGGGCCTGACGGTCCCGGATCTGCCCAGTGCGCTCGACGTCATTCGTCAGGTCGGGCGGCCGGACTTCCGCCTCCTCGTCGACACGATGCACATCGTGCGGTCCGGTTCCGAGCCGGACGACTTCGCGCGGCTTGATCCTGGTGTCATCGGCTATATCCAGCTGAGCGACGCCCCGTTGGTGCCCGCCATCCCCAGCTACATGGAAGAGGCGATGTTCGAGCGGATGGTGCCGGGGACGGGCGAACTGCCGTTGCTCGACGTGCTCGACGTACTGCCGCGCGACCTTGTCATCGGCCTTGAGATACCGCTCCGCGCGGAGGCGATGGCAGGCGTCGGCCCGCATGAGCGGATCGGTCGGTGCGTCGATGCCGCCCGCAGTCTCCTGGCTCAACTGGCCGACCAGCCCCATCGGGCCTGAACGCGCTGCTTCATCGACGCGCTGAGCACCTGACCACCCACAGCCCCCGTCTTCCGCACGGTGGTGCGAGGAGCAGGTTTTGGCTAGAACGGGCGAGCGTAGGGGTGGTTGCTCACGCGGTCGTAGATCCCGCGCAGCCACGGCCGGCGGACGGCGGCAGTCGTGGCGTCTGGAGGCACGCGCTCGCGTCAGGCCGGAACGGCCCCCAAAGATGCATCGGCAGCGGATCGTCGCGGAAGACACCATCGGGCATTCCGCCTGTCACTGGGACGGGCAACCGCTCGTGCCCGCCGAGGTCGCCAACAGGTGGGCCGTCGCAGCCCCGACCGCCGCCGCCCACCGTGGGCTCCAGACTCCGGGCGGCTCGACCGGTGGCGTGCCCTGCCGACCCTCGACCACCGCCTCCCAGTCGGCCGTGCGGCGCACGGGGCCTTCGGTGGGGGCGTGAACCAGAGCGAACACGCCCCGGGCTTCCGCTTCGTCCACCCCCTCTCGACGGTCGCCCTGACCGTCGTGGCGACCCTGGCACCACAACCGCACGCCGCTCGGACCTGCGGCCCCGCCACGGGCTGACGGTGGATCGGACGAGCCGCCGACGGCACAGGCCGAGTCGGGAGCGGTCAGGGTGAGCGTTCGGGACGCGGTGGGAGCGCCGAGTGCCGTGGCAAGGAACCGCGTGGACCCGCTTTCTCCGCCTGGTACCGGTCGAACGCGTCGCGCGCGTCGGGGACGAACGTCGTGTCGTGCATCGCAGCGCGCAGCTCAACCGGGGTGAGCCAGGCGTGCCAGGCGACTTCCGAGGGATCCGGTACAACCGGTTCGTTGAGAACCGCCTCGTGCAGGCCGAGCCAGTACGGACTGATGACGCCCCGGCACAGGTACTTGAAGAGGAACCGCGTCGGAGTGTGGACCCCGAGTTCTTCGGCGAGTTCGCGTGAGGCGGCTGCCGGATAGGTCTCGCCCACGCCCACGGCACCACCGACCAGCCAGTTGTACTGGCCGGGGAAGCGGGAAACGTGATCGGGGCGTCGATGGACGAGGATCCGACCGTCAGGGGCGCGGCAGACGGTGGTGGCAACCCGGTGCAGCCACCTTCGGCGGATGGCCTCGCCTCGATCCACCACCCCCAGTGTGTGGTCCTGCTCATCCACTCGCTCCACCATCTCTCCCACGGCGGACACGCCGTCACAGAACCGCTGGGCTGACGACACGCCCGGTTCAACGGCCGACTTGGTGTGGTGGCACAAGCTGCGAGATCAACTCCTCAGACGCCGATCGCCCCATCGATACGTTCACGGAGGAGATCGGCGTGTCCGTTGTGACGGGCGTATTCCTCGATCATGTGGATCAGCACCCAGCGCAACGACACCGTCCCACGCCATGCGTCCTTGCCCGTGATGTCGAGGTGGGGCGCGTCCCCGGTGAGGGCGTCGGCGAACGCGACCTCGGCGCGCCATGCCTGCCACCCTTCGGTCACAAGGTCGGGATCGGAAACCGCGCCGTCGAAGTCGCCGTCGGGTTCATCCGGCGACGAGAAGCGTGGCGGCGCGTCTTGACCGGCGAGGACCTGACGGAACCATCGGCGCTCCACGTCGGCGAGATGGCGTACGAGTCCGAGCAGCGAGAGCGTGGAGGGCTGGACGGAGCGTCGGGCCAACTCCCTTTCCAGACCCGCGCACTTCAGCTCCAGCGTCGTCCGCTGGGCCCTGAGAAATCCGCTGAGCATGGCTCGCTCTTCGCCGGTCGAGGGAGCACCGAGCCGGGGATCGTCGTCGTCTCCGACGAACATGGCGGCCCGCCTCCGCGGATTGGTCGTACTCATGCTGTCTCTCCTTCGGGGTTCGCCGGTGACGGTGGTGACGGCGGTGTGATGTCGACGTCCGGTGCCTCGTCGCTGGGAGGGAGCACGCGTTACTCCGTGCGAGTGGTGCATCCTCCGACAGCGTCGTAGCGTCGATACAGGAGCCGACCGCCGCGAGAAGGGGCGGACCCGGCACCGGGCCTGCTGGTCGAAAGAGATTGCGACTGGGAGCGAACATGCCAAGACGCACAGTGAGGACAGCGGTGACGTTCTGTGCCGCTGTGTCGCTCGCAGCAATCGCGGGAACAGCTTCCTCCGCCCCAGCTCCGTCACCGCCGTCCACGCCCACCGTGCAGCGCCAGGCGGGACAGCCCGTGATGGTCGACTGCTTCTGGCACGCGCAGGTGCGCCCCACCGATTTCATTCTCGCGTGCGGTGACGGCAACAGCCGCCTCACCTCGCTCCGCTGGTCTCAGTGGCACCCGGACTCCGCGGTGGCCGAGGGCTTCAACGTGGTGAACGACTGCAAGCCGTACTGCGCCGCGGGCAAATTCCACTCGTACCCGGTGATCGTGCGGCTCAACGCCCCGCAGCCTTGGAAGAAGCACCCCGATCTGTCGCACTACACCCAGCTGAGCCTCGTCTACCCCAGTGGGAAGCCGGACGGATTCGGGCAATGGGTCGACCTTCCCCTGTGGAACTGACTTCCGAGATCGAGGCGTTCCGGCTCGGTGGGGCGGCGTCAGTCGCGGCCGGCCTCCCGCGCGACGCGCTCCAGTCGGCTTCCATGACTGTCCCACCACGACCGATCGCCCGACGGCATGCTGTCGTTCCCTTCCCACATCCCGGTAGCCCCGTCGATGGACTCCCGGAGAATGTCGGCGTGGCCCGCGTGCCGGTGGGTGTCGGCGATCACGCGCACCAGGACGTGGTGCAGCGTCACCTCTCTTCGGTCCTCGGGCCACCACGCCACACGACCGATCGCGTCAAGCGCGAAGGTCTCGATCGTGGTGTCCGAGTGCTTCCAGGCCTGGCGATAGAGTCCGACGATCTGTTCGCGCGACTCGTCCGCGTCGGCCCACATGTCCGCGTTGGGCTCGGCGCCGGCCGTGAACCAAAGCGGCGGCTCTTCGAAGAACGGCCGCCCGAAGGTGTCGCCGAAGTACCCCAGTTCCACTCCGGCGACGTGTTTGACCAGCCCCAACAGATTCGTTCCGGTCGGCGTCAGCGGACGGCGGATGTCGTACTGCGACAGCCCGTCGAGCTTCCACAGCAGGGCGTCGCGGGCGGCTTGCAGATAGCGGAGAAGATCCGCCTTCGCATTCGACTCGATCATGTCCAACAGTCTCGCAGCCACCACTGACAGTCCGGCAGGGCCTGGTCGGGGTCCAAGGACTCTGACGGGACCGTCGTCATGACGGCGGTCCCGTCGTGGGAGCGTCGGGGTGGCGTCAGCGCACCGGCAGGGTCGCGGTGTGCTCGACGCGCACGGCGTCCAGGGCCCGGGGGCTGAGGCCGAGCAGTCGCAGGATCGTCGGGGCGATCTGCGTGGTCTCCACCGGGCCGCTGACGCGCACGCCGTGCGGGGTGGCGGCGCCCGAGACGACGAGCGGGACGTCGAGGTCGTCGGCGTGGGCGCCGCCGTGCTCGGCGATCTTGCTCTTGCCGCCGGTGTAGACGACGCCGTACCGGGCGATGCCGAACAGGTCCGGCACGCGCGCGTCGCCCGGCTCGACGTGGAAGTACCGGGCGGCCGCCGCACCGGCGTACAGGGTCTTCAGGCCGCTCGCGGTGAAGGGCTTGGCCTTGCCGGCGATGTCGTTGCCGGTGCCGGACTGGGCGAGCAGGTACGCCTTGGCGAAGGCGGTGGCGGCCTGCGAGCGGTCGTTGAGCCAGATGAGCATGGCGTCGTCGTCCACGGAGTGGGCGACCAGGTCACCCGCGCCCGGGTGGGCCTTCTTCCATGCGGCGTTGAGGCCGTCGAGCAGGGGGCCGTCGTCGATGCGGGTCAGGGCCTTGGGGTCGGTCGGTGACTGGCCGTGCTTGGAGGAGAGGATGACGGTCGTGCTGCCGTCCAGGTGCTGCTTGCGCAGTTCGGTGAGGAACGCTCCGACCTCCTGGTCCACGAAGGCCAGGTTCTTGGCCAGCAGCGGACCGGGGACACCCTTCGCCGCGTAGCCGCCTGTCAGCCCCTCGGAGGCGGGCAGCTTCTGAGCGGTCGAGACGGACTGGAAGTTCATGCCGAAGACCGCCGGGGTGCCGGTCTTGTGAGTGTGGCCGTGGTCGTAGCCGTCGATCTCGTTGAGGACGGCCTGCACCTTGTATCCGTCGTACTGCTCCGTCGCCGCGTTGTCCTTCGTCCAGTCCGTCCCGGCCGGGTAGCCGATCGCCTGGCTGTTGATCTCGGGCGCGAACAGGTCCTGGACGCCGTTGCCGGAGGGGCCGTTGAGGATCTCGTACGCGACGTGCTTGTCGGACCAAGCGGTCCGCAGTCCGGCCTTTCTGACCACGTTGAAGACCGTGTTCACCTTCAGATACGAGTGCGGATACACCGGCTTGCAGGTCTTGGGGTCGACCGGCAGCTTCGACGGGTCGATGAGGCCGCGGGCGGCACCGGTCATCTTGAGGATGCTGCCGGGCAGACCGGCGAGCCCCTGGCCGGCGTCGATGGAGTCCTTGTCGCGGTCGAGGTCCTCGGTGAAGTCGACCTCGGCGCCGGGCTTGGCGCCCGCGCAATGGGTCGTTCCGGCCGGGAGGAGGGCGGAGCTGTAGCCGTCGTCGTAGTAGATGCCCGTGGTGCCCGGGTTCCCGCCGGTGAGCTGGCCGACCAGGCCGGGGAACGAGTCGGAGGGGTCGGTGGTCCTCGCGTGGGTGTACTCGACCCCACCGGTGGCGAGCCGCGCGAGCGCTGACTCCGGGTGACGCGCGACGTACCAGGCCAGGTCGGACTGGTGCAGGCCGTCGACCGACAACAGCAGGACGTGGCGCGCGACGTGCGCGCGCGAGTGCGCGGAGACGGGTGTGGCGGCGGGTGTGGCCGCGGTGGCGGTGGCGGTGAGGCCGCCGACGGCTGCGAGCGCGGCGGCAGCCGCGGTGACGGGACGGGTGGGACGTCGGAACACGGGTCGTTCTCCTCTGGCTGTGCGGAGCAGGTGAAACCTGCGAACCATGCACCGACATAGGAGACGCACAACATGTACGGAAGCGGACTCGCGTGTCCCGTAATGCCCAAGAAACGCAACTGTGCAAGCAAAGGCTGCCTGGCGCCCGAGTTCCCATGGGTTCCCGCGAGCTCCCCTCAGGGGGCCGCATCGGCTCCCAGGACGCGCTCCATGCACACCAACTGCTCCCGCTCGTCCCATGACTCGGTCACGGTGAAACCGAGCCTTTCGTAGAGGGCGATGGCGCCCGATCGCCACTTCCACACCGACAGCTGCACCGTGCTGACACCGCTTTCCCTGGCGTGCGCCAGAGCGGCTCCGACCAGTTCGGACGCGATGCCCCGGCCCCGCGAGGCCGGGTCCGTCCAGAGCCTCTTGACCTCCGACCGCCCGCCGACAGGGGCGGTCACCACCAGGCAGCCCACCGCGGTGTCCCCGCTCAGCGCCACCAGCACGACATCGTCGACGAACGCGGCCCCCGGGCCCAGGACTTCCGCGCGATAGCGGTCCGGCAGCCCGCTGACATCGGTAACGTCCTCGCCCTTCTCGGCCTGGGTCTGTAGGTGGTAGGCCGCCAACAATGCGGCCAGCCCCTCGTCGACGGAACCGCTCTGACATGGCCGGCGGATGACGACAATCTCGCGTTGATCAGTCATGACGCCAGCATCACACGCCCACGGTCGGCCGCCCCTCGGTCCGTTGGAGCCCTGCGCATCCTTCAGGTGCCCGCGCCGGCCGCGATGTCCAACGCCGCGATGTAGCCGAAGGTCATCGCCGGGCCGATCGTCGAACCCGCGCCCGCGTAGCTGTGGCCCATGACGGCCGCGCTGGCGTTTCCGGCGGCGTACAGGCCCGGAATGACGGATCCGTCCGGACGCAGGACGCGCGCCCGGGCGTCTGTGCGCAGGCCGCCCTTCGTGCCCAGGTCACCCGGGACGATCTTGAAGGCGTAGAAGGGGGCCAGCCACAGGGGCGCCAGGCATGAGTTGGGGAGGATCGCGGGATCGGTGTAGTAGTGGTCGTAGGTGCTGTCGCCGCGGTGGAAGTCGGGGTCGTTGCCGTTCAGGGCGAGGGTGTTGAAGCGGTTGACGGTGGTGCGGAGGGCGGCGGCGGGCATGCCGATCTGTGCTGCCAGGGCGTCGAGGGTCCACGCCTTGTGTGCGGCGCCGGACGTGTACCACGCGTCGGGGAACGTGAAGGTCGGCAGCACGTCCTTGAAGAGGTAGCGGTTGCGGTAGTTCTGGTCGACGATCAGCCACGCCGGGATGTCGGGGGCGCTGCTGTCACGGTCGTACATGATGTGCACGACGTCGCTGTAGGGGGCCGCTTCGTTGACGAAGCGCGCGCCGGCGGCGTTGACGAGGAGCCCGCCGGGCAGGGTGCGTTCGGCGAGACAGAAGTACGGCTGGTCGGGCAGCGGGATGGCCGGGCCCCACCATGCGTCGTCCATCAGGTCGAGCGCCGCGCCGGCCCGCTGCCCCGCCTGGATACCGTCGCCGGTGTTCTCCTTGGCGCCGACCGTCCACTCGGTGCCGATGGGCTGTCGCTGGTACTGCTCGCGCATGGCCGCGTTGTGCTCGAAGCCGCCGGATCCGACGATCACCCCGTGCCGGGCTCTGATCAGTCCCGGGGTGCCGTTCCTGGTGACCAGGGCTCCCGTGGCGGTTCCGTTCTCCAGGTACAGGTCGGAGAGCGGGGTGTTCAGCCACACCGGAACCTGGGCCGCGAGCAGTCCGGCACGCAGACCGGCCGCCAGCGACTGGCCCATGGTGAGGGGCTTCTGGCCGAGGAGGGCCGCCTGCGTGCCGCGGGCCAGGCAGGTGGTGGCGACGGCGGCACCCTTCGCGCTGACCGCGGCGAGCGTGAGCCACTTGTAGTCGGAGCTGAAGACGACCATGCCGGTCGGTACGGTCATGTACGACGGGTTCAGATGGGCGAGTTCGGCACCGAGGATGTTGCCGTCGAGCTGGTCGGGTTCGATGGAGCGGCCGCCGGGCAGTCCGCCGGGGAGTTCGGGGTAATAGTCGCTGTACCCCTCCATCCAGCGGAAACGGAGCGGGCTGTTGGCCATGACGAAGGAGATCATGGCGGGGCCGCTGCCGAGGAAGGCCTGCTGGCGTGCGGCGGAGACGTCGGGGCCGACCACGGCCGCGAGGTAGGTGGCGGCCTTCGCCGGGGTGTCCGGCACCCCCGCGGCGAGGATCACCGGGTTGTTCGGGATCCAGACGCCCGCGCCGGAACGCGCCGCCGATCCCCCGAACGTGGGTGCTTTCTCGACGACGACGCAGCTCAGCCCCTGTTTCGCGGCCGTCAGCGCGGCGGTCATCCCCGCCGCTCCGGAACCGATCACCACCACGTCGTACGTGCCGAGGAGAGGCAGGTCGGCCGCGTCCGCGGCACCTGGCAGACCGGCCGCGAGCGCGAGCCCGGCTCCCGTCGCCGCGCCGAGCACCCGTCGACGCGATGGGCCGGGTCCGGAGGTGGAAGCGGTGGAATACGCAGAGGAGGCTTCGGTACGTCTCGCAGGGTCCGCGTTTGTGGACATGGCAGGGCGCTCCAGCCGGGCGAAGGAATGGGCGAGCGTGCTGTGCCCCGGGAAGCAACGGGTCTTCGGCGTCCCGGTTCTGATGCGGAGTCAGGAATGTCGCGCGGTGGTCTTGTGAAGTCAAGGGCTACGCCGGGCGGTCGGCAGCCGTTCCGTCGGTCGGGGCCACCCCCTGTCCGCCGTCCGGCCATGCGTGTGGGGGCGGCACCTTGATGCCGCCCCCACAAAAGTAGTTTTTCGACGAATGGCACAACGGATGTCACAGCGGACTGATTACGGGCTCTCGTCAGAATTCGACAAGCTTCCCGTCTTCGATCCGGCATTGCCATTCATGCTCGTACACCTCTCCCGTGTAGAACCCGCTTCCGCCCACCTCGTTGACATTCGTCAACGTGGTCCCGTTGATGGTGAGAATCAGCTTGGCCCGCCATGCCCAGCCGCCCGAGTTGATCACCTGCAGGCGGAAGTTGTACGAACCGTCAGGCATTTCCCGCTGGAAGCGCCGAACCTCACCCAGACTGGTCTGAACAATCAGCCGACCGTTCAGAAAAAGGTACGCGTCATCGTCGCAAGGTCCGATGTCGACCAGTAGATCCGCTGCCGCAGTCACCTTGTTCACCCCCCTATTCCTAGGAAGCCAGTCTCTCCGAAGCGAATAAGGACCGGAATACGAAAATAGGCGTATCACGGAAGGTGTAATCGATGCGCGCGCTCAACGAGGCTTCTGAAGCTCCTCCGGAGTTTCCTGCTTCTAGCGTTCCGCAGACTTCGGAGAACCAGCCCAAATGACGGATGAGATTACTCCAAATTCAAGTAACTGCGGGTGCGTTGGACGCCCACGGCGGCCGACGGTCCGCGCGGGGCCGACCGACAGTTGGGCGTACGCGCCCCAGGAGAGCGGCAGCACTGCCCAGTTCCCCCGGCCTCGACGACTGTCCGCCGCGTTGTGGGGTCGCCCGTCATACTGGGAACGGCGGGGAAGGAGAGGACAGATGGATCTGTGACCCCACAGCACGCGGGAAACAATCAGAACGGCGACAGCGACCAGCACAGCGCATACGACGACTACGGGAAATACGACGTCCTGGTGATCGGCGGCAGCGGCGTGGACACCATCGTCCGCGTCGACTCCCTGCCGGTCCCGCTTGCCGACTCCGTCCATGTCGGCCCGATCGAGGAGTGGCCCGGTCACACCGGAGGGAACGTCGCCCTGGGCGCCCGGGCGCTGGGCCTCAAGGTCGGGTTGCTCGACTGCATCGGCGACGACTGGATCGGCGCACAGGTGCGCGAGCGGATGACCAAGGGCGGTGTCGAGTTCCTCCCGCTGATCTCCCCCGCCGGAACGCGGCGCGCGGTCAACCTGGTGGACGCGTCCGGCCGTCGGATGTCCTTCTACGACAGCCGCGACCCGGCGGATCTGCGGATGCCCCGGGACTTCTACCTCCCGCGGCTGCGGCGCGCCCGCCACGTCCACCTCTCCATCATGAACTTCGGGCGCTTCCTCTACGACGACATCGAGGATCTCGGCGTCCCCGTCTCCACCGATCTGCACGACTGGGACGGTCTCGCGGACCACCATCGGGAGTTCGCCCTCCGCTCCGATCTCGTCTTCTTCAGCGCGGCGGGCGTGGGCGACAAAACCCCCGCGCTGATGCGGGAGATCCTCCGCGCCGGGCGGGCCCGCACGGTGGTCGCCACGGCGGGCGCGGAAGGCTCCTACGTCCTCACCCAAGACGGCGGCCCCGATCCGCTGCACATTCCGGCGGCCGTCCCGTCCGCTCCGGTGGTCGACTCCAACGGCGCGGGTGACGCGTACGTCTGCGGCTTCCTGTACGGCAGGCTCGCCGGCCGGGACGTCAGGGAGTGCGCCCGGCTCGGGGCGATCGCGGGTGCCCACGCCTGTACGGCACCGGGCTCGACCGCCCTCATCTCCCGGGAGGCGCTCCTGAGCCGCGCATGACCGGAAGCCGCCCCTGCTCGATGTCAGTGGCGGTTGCCATGATGGGTGGTGCAACAGGAAGTGCTTGATCAGGGGGGCAGAAGTGCGGGGGGCCAGTCTTTATGTCAAGCACGGCGTCCGGTGAAGCGCGGTGTCCGGTGACACGGCGGCGGTCGCCCGTCAGGCGGCGCACCCGGCGGCCGAGCAGGCGTCAACAGCAGGCAGAGGCAAGGCTGTTGGGGTTGGTGGTGGCTTCGGTCGCGACTGTCGCGCTGGTGGTGGCGTTGGTCCAATGGCTCGCGGACCACTGGTGGGTGGCCGTCGTCGCCGCGGTGCTCGCCGGGCTCGGGTGCGCCGGTTGGCTGCGCCTGCGCCGGGATCGTGCGCACTGGCAGGAGGTACGAGCGCGCGGGCTGCGGTACGCGATCGCGCAGTTGGACGCGTTGCACCACCAGGAGTTCGAGCAGGCGATACGGGAGCTGATGCGCCGGGACGGCTGCCCGGACGCGGCCCGGGTCGGTGGGCGCGGTGATCTCGGCGCGGATGTGAAGGCGACGGATCCGTTCGGGCGGCGCTGGGTGATCCAGTGCAAGCACCGTCGCGACGGGGAGCGCGGATCCGCGGTGGGCACGCCGGACCTACAGGTCCTCAACGGCACCGCCCGTCCCGTGCACCTGGCCGACGTGGCGGTCATGGTGACCAACGGGCGGATCACCATGCCCGCCCGGGACTTCGCCGAGCAGCAGCGCCTGCATCTCGTGGACCGCCGGATACTCGCCTCCTGGGCGGCCGGATCTCAGCCGCTGTGGGAGCTGCTGCGGGCGTTGCCGCCGCCCCGCAGACCGACCGCCCCGTCCTGACCGGGGGTGAGCGCGCCACCGCGCGACCACCCCTGCCCACCCGCTCACGGAGCTCATCCATGACCGGCTCCCGAGCGTGGGAGGTCCCTGATCCGACCGTAACCTCATCGGTAGAAGAACTGCTGCCTGAATCCGGCACAGTCGTGGCCGGACTGGGCTAGATTCGTGAATCCTCGGCACCGGAGCCCCTCGGTGGGGTCATGTCGGGGAGAATTCTGGAGCGGCGATGCACGCGTTCGAAAATCCTTCACCGGCTGCGACTGTGATGCAGGGTGGACTCGCCGACAGCCTCTTCGAAACGGCTCGCCGCGAGCCGGATCTGCCACAGATCGCGCGTCGCCTCGACGACGATCCCGGCATCTGGACGACGGTGACCGCGGCCGAGCTGTGGGACGAAGTGGTCGACCTGGCCCGGGGGTTGGTCGTGTCCGGCCTGCGCCCGGGGAACCGGGTGGCCGTCATGGCACGTACGCGCTACGAGTGGACCGTGCTCAGCTACGCGCTGTGGACGGTGGGCGCCGAGATCGTGCCGATCTACCCGACCTCGTCGCACGAGCAGGTCGCGTGGATCCTTCAGGACGCGGGCTGTGTCGCCGTGGTCGTCGAGGACGAGCAGGGCGTCATGACGGTCGGCTCGGCATGCGCGTCGCTCCCGTCGCTGCGCCACGTCTGGCAGTTGGACACCGGGGCCCTGGCGCAGCTGGTCAAGCGGGGCCGGGCGATCCCGACGACGACGGTGGACTCGCTGCGCCGCATCGTGCTGCCCGACTCGACCGCGGTCATCGCCTACACCTCCGGTACGACGGGGCACCCCAAGGGCTGTGCCCTCACCCACCGTAACCTCGCCAGCCCCTGCGACACCCTCCTCGAGGGCTGGAGACACACGGCTGCTCCCCCCGGTGAGCAGCCCGCCATCCTCGCCTTCCTGCCCTTCTCGCACGTGTACGGCATCATGGTCCAGGGGCTCTGTCTGCGGGGCGGCATCCTGCTGGGACACGAGCCCGATCTCAGCGAGGAGACGCTCTCCGCGGCGCTCCTCTCCTTCCGCCCGACCTATCTCTACGCCGTTCCGTTCGTCTTCGAGAAGATCTACAAGAACTTCCTGCGTACCGCGCAACGGACGGGCCGCGGAGCCCTGTTCGAGCGTGCCGTCCAGACGGCGAAGGACTTCGCCGCGGCCGCCGAACGCCAGCGACTGGGCACCGGCCCCGGCCCCGGCTTCGACCTGCGCCTGCAGCACACGCTCTACGAGAAGACCGTCTACCGGAAGCTGCGGGCCACGCTGGGGGGACGAGTGTGCGGCGCGGTGTCGGGCGGATCCCCGCTCAACCGTGAACTCGCCCTCTTCTACGCGGGCATCGGGATCGCCATCCACGACGGCTACGGACTCACCGAAACGAGCGGCGGCATCACGGCCCAGCCCGTGGGGCGCGAGAAGTTCGGAACGGTCGGCCGCGCCCTGCCCGGTACGGACATCCGGGTGGCCGAGGACGGGGAGATCCTGGTGTGGGGGCCCTCGGTGTTCCAGGGCTACGTCAACGATCCCCCGTCGACGTACGCCGCGTTCCAGGACGGCTGGCTGGCGACGGGCGACCTCGGGCGCCTCGACGCCGAGGGGTATCTGGCCATCACCGGCCGCAAGAAGGACGTCATCATCACGAGCGGCGGCAAGAGCGTGGCTCCCGCGGCCCTCGAAGAGCGGCTGCGCGTCCACCCGTTGATCCATCAGGCGGTCGTCGTGGGAGACAACCGGCCGTGTGTGGGCGCCCTCATCACCCTTGATCCCGACTTCCTCGCGCACTGGCGCGGGGTCTGGTCCAAGGGGGGCGCGTCGACACGGGACGCACGGGAGGAGAACGAGCTGCGGGAGGAGGTCAGACGCGCCGTCGCCGCGGCCAACAGCGCTGTCTCCCGTTCCGAGTCCATCCGGGTGTTCCGTGTTCTCTCCGAACCCTTCGACCAGACCAACGGCCTGCTGACCCCGTCGATGAAGCTGCGCCGGGACGCCATCTCACGGCGTTTCGCCGCCGAGATCGACGCGATGTACCAGACCTCGTCGAGGGTCCCGCGGGAGTACACGCCGAGCGAGCCCTCGATCTGGGACGATTCCGACAACGTATTCCGGTGACGAACTCCGCATCGGCCACTTCCCACGGTCGGGAGGTGGCCGTGCCACCTCCGTCCGGCGACACGTGGCGGCCGGCGCGACGATCGCGTGTCGGCGCTGGTCGCCTCGGCGGCGACGCTGTCCGTACCGACCACCAAGGCCGCCGTGGCGGCTGCGACGGCGAGGAGGTCGGCCCTGGCGGACGCGAAGTCGAGGAAGACGGACGACGCCGCCCCCGAGGGGCCACCAACGTCTGGTGCCGGGCCTGACCCGCTACATGACCGGGAACAACGACCACGCGGGCGCCCGCACCGCCGTCTTGCAGGCCACCGCCGGCCTGTTCGGGGTGACCGGTGACGCCTGCGAGGCCGTCGGCAATGCCGAGCAGCCTCGCCTACTCCGCCGCCGGCCTGCCCACCGGTCTGTCGATCGCCCCGGTCACCGGGCTGATCCCCGGCACGCCGACAACGGCCGGTGCCTTCACACCGGCCGTCTCCATCGAGAACTCCGCGTCACGGGCAGCACCCCCGGCATCTTCATCGTCGCCCCCGGCTACCTGGACAGCCGGAGCCTGACTTTCCGACCCTCGTGACCTCTCTGCGCCTCTTCCACTTCTTCCGCGGCGCGGGACATAGGTGCGTCCCGCGAGGGACCGCAGGGGCGTGACACGGATTCTGGCCCCCGGCATCCTGGTGGTGTTCATGTGACCACAGTGCTCCCAGGACGTCGGGGCAACCAGATCCCTCCTGTGAGGGGGAACGCGGATCCTGGTACCGCCGGCACCACCCTGCGCAGGTCAGCGGAGCTCGTCCGCGTCGACCGGAGGGTCGGTGCGGGGCAGCCTCAGGGTGAAGACCGAACCGGCGCCGAGTTCACTCGTCACCGCGACGGTACCGCCGTGGGCCGCCACGAGCTGGCGGACGATGGACAGGCCGAGCCCACTGCCGCCGGTGCGCCGACTGCGGGACTTCTCGGCCCGCCAGAACCGGTCGAAGACACTGGGCAGATCCTCCGCGGCGATACCGCTGCCGGTGTCGGCCACCCCGAGGACGACCTGGCCTTCCTCCTCCCGGGCGGAGAGGGTGATCGTGCCGCCGTCCGGTGTGTGCCGGATCGCGTTGGACACCAGGTTGCCGAGCGCCTGCCGCATCCGCACCGGATCCGCGTCGAGCCACGGAGTCCCGCTCCCCGCCGGCGCGAACGTCCCGTCCGTCCCCGTGCGCAGCCCGATGCCCGCCGACTCCGCGCCCACCCGGTGCGCCGCCGCGACCTGTTCGAGCAGCTCGTCGGCGCGGACGGCCTCGCGGTGCAGCGCGAGGGTGCCCGCGTCGGCCGCCGCGAGGTCCTGGAGATCGTCGATGACCCGCTGGAGGAGCACCGCCTCCTCGTGCAGGGAGGCGAGCAGATCCGGATCGGGGTCGACGATGCCGTCGCGGGTCACCTCCAGCCAGCCACGGATGTTGGTGAGTGGGGTGCGCAGTTCATGCGCGATGTCGCTGACCATCGCCTTGCGCTGGGCCTCCATCCGTTCCCGGCGCTCGGTCAGCTCGTTGAACGCGACCGCCAGGATGCCCGTCTCGTCGCGGGTGGTGACGGGCACCCGTACATGCTGTTCCAACGGCTGCTGCGCGGCCTGCGTGAGCGCGCGCAACGGGCGTACCAGCCGGGTGGCGACCAGCGCGGTCACGGCCACGGTGAGGGCCAGCACGAGCCCGGTGACTCCGACCACCTTGGCCTTGTTGGCGTTCGACATGTCGAAGTGCGGGACGGCGCTGTCCCCCGTGCCCAGGAACAGCTCGGCGACGGGCGCGACATCGGGGTCGAGCTGTTCGCGACGCGCTTCGGCGATGCACCCGTTCCCCTTGGCCTCGATCGCCGTGGGATGACCGCCCGGGTTCTTCCTCCCCAGAGCGAACTGCGGCTGCGGGGCCTGGCCGGAGAACTCCAGCGAGATGAACCCCTCCGCGGGCAGAGCAAGGCCTTTGCGCCGCAGGCACGCCTCAGCGAGGCTCGACAGCCTGGCCACCGCTCTCTCCTCGGTGTGCGTCAGGGTGTTGAGCTGTCCGTCCGCGCACACGTCAGGCACGGTCGAGTTCGGGAGGATCCCGTTCTCGTCCGACAGGACGGGCCGACCGCTCGGCGTCCAGGTGATCGTGGTGTCGACGCCGTTGCGCGCGGCGCACTTCTGCCGCACCGTCGCCAGCTTGCCCAGCCGTGCCCGCTCCAGGGACGTCAGCCGGTAGGGCCCCACCGCGCGCGGGTCGATGCCGCTGAGCTGGGCCCCGGGCTCCGAGTAGGTGTCGGTGTGCAGGGGGTCGACGGTGGCGGCGGCCCCGGGCGGCAGGGCGGTGCGGGACTTGGCGGAGTCGGCGATCGGCGTACGGTCCGCCGTCGTCAGCGCGATCCGTCGCCCCGTGGCGGCCGACAGCCGGCGCAGGGTGGCCTGGACGCCCGACCAGCTCGGATGGGTGGCGGCGTATCCGCTGAGTTGCCGGAGGATGTCCGTGTCGTCGGCGAGGGCCTGTCCCTGCTCCTCCCGGATGGCGCGGGTCGTCGTCTGCACCGCGAGCCACGCCGTCGCCGCCACCGAGCAGAGGGCGATGAGAACCGAGGTGATCATCAGCCGTACGAGCAGCCTCTTGCGCAGCGGTATGCCGGAGCTCACCCGCGCCCACCGCTGAGCTTGTACCCGACGCCGAACACGGTGAGCAGCCGCACCGGTCTGTGGGGATCGGGCTCGATCTTCTTGCGCAGGTTCATGATGTGCACGTCGATGGCCCGTTCGGTGGAGGCCCGGTCGATGCCGCGGGTGCACTGGAGCAACTGCCGCCGGGAGAAGACCCGCTCGGGCTCCGCCGTCATGGCGCGCAGGATCTCGTACTCGCCGGGGGTGCACTCCACGCGCGCGCCGTCGCAGTGCACCTCGTGCCGGACCGGGTCGACGGTGATTCCGGCGGCCCGTACGGCCCGGTCCTGCTCGTCGGCCGGGCGCCCGCTGCGCCGCAGGACCGTGCGGATACGGGCCATCAGCTCGCGCGGGCTGTACGGCTTGGTCATGTAGTCGTCGGCGCCGAGTTCCAGGCCGAGCAGGAGGTCTTCCTCGGCGGAGCGGGCGGTGAGCATGAGGACGGGGATGTCGTCGTCCCGGCGCAGCACCCGGCACACTCCGAAGCCGTCGATCACCGGCAGCATCAGGTCGAGGACGACGAGGTCGGGCTTGTGCCTCCGTACCTCGTCGAGCGCGGCCCCGCCGTCGTGGACCACGGTCGCGGTATGTCCCTCCTGAAGCAGTGAGCGGCGTATCAGCTCCGCCTGTTTCTCGTCATCCTCAGCGACCAGCACATGTGCGCACACGCGGCCGATAGTAAGCGCCTGCACCCGGGGAAAAGAGCGGCGCGAGGGGCTTCCCACACCCTGACAACTTCCTGATGTCCGCCTGCGAAGCTCAGGCACGCCACCCGACACGACCGGTGTCGAAGGTGTGCACGGATCTTGACGCTCTCCGATCCGGGGCCGTAGCTTCCCGGAGGATTTAAACGATTCAAAAGCGTGGCCCCTCAGGGGTCCTGTTTGTGCTGCCCTCCGAGAGAGTGGACGAGATCCATGAGCAACGACACCCCGGCCCACCGTTCGGGACTCCCCCGCCGCACTCTCCTCTCGGTCGCCGTCGCCACGGCGGCGGTCGGCGCGCTCGACTGGAGCCTGCCCGAACCCGCGAGGGCCGCGGCCGCCGCGGGTCTGCCGTTCGCGACGCCCGGGCACGCGGTGCGGCCGAAGTTCCGCTGGTGGTGGCCCGACGGCCTCGTGCAGCCCGACGAGATCAGACGGGAGATCGATCAGATCGCCGACGCCGGTTTCGGCGGGGCCGAGATAGCCGCGGTCCATCACAGCGTCACGGACCCCTCGGTCCTGGACACCGCGCGGCACGGCTGGGGCAGCGCCGCGTGGGTGGCGGGAGTGGAGGCGGCACTGGGCCAGGCGGCCCGGCGCGGCCTCACCATCGATCTGACCATCGGCCCCAGCTGGCCGGCGGCGGTCCCCGGCATCACGCCGGACAGCGAGGCGGCGGTCAAGGAACTCGCCTACGGAACGGCCACGTTGACCGCGGGAGGCGTCTACTCCGGTCCGGTGCCGGCTCCGGTCTACGCCGCCGCCGCGGGCGTGACCCGGCAGCAGTTGCTCCTGGTCCAGGCCGCCCGGGTGAACACCGCGAACTCCAGCCGCAAGGAGACGGGGCTCGACCTGGACTCGGTCCGGGACCTCACCGGCGCCGTCACCGACGGCACGCTCACCTGGACCGCGCCCGACGACGGCAGCTGGGTGATCGTCTCCTACTGGGTACGCGGTTGCGGACAGACTCCGGAGGGCGGCCCGCACACCGCCCCGGCCGCGTACGTGGTCGACCACTTCAGCCCGGCCGGCACACGCGCGGTGACCGACTTCTGGGAGTCCCACCTCCTCTCCCCCACCGTCCGGCGTCTACTCAAGGTCTCCGGCGGGGCGCTGTTCGAGGACTCCATCGAGCTGGAGACCGACGGGCTCCAGTGGACGCCCGCCCTCCCGGACGCGTTCCTCGCCCACACCGGCCGCTCCCTGCTGCCGCTGCTGGCCGCCGTGATCCTCAACCACGGCAGCCAGGTGTTCGCGTTCGAAGCCGCCGTCACCCGGCAGATCCGGCACGACTTCTGGGAGACGGTGTCCGTCCTCTTCAACCGGCACCATGTGACGGCCCTGCGCACCTGGGCCCACTCCCTCGGCCTCGAACTGCGTTCCCAGCCCTACGGTCTCCAGACCGACGCGATCGCATCGGCCGCGCTCCTGGACATCCCCGAGGGCGAATCCCTCGGCTTCAAGAACCTCGACGACTACCGCTGCCTGGCGGGCGGCCGGGACATGGCGGGGCACACCGTGTTGTCCTGCGAGGCGGGCGCCTACGCCGGCGGCGCGTACAACACGACCTGGCAGAAGTTCCTGCGCACCATGGGCGGCGCCTACGCAGCGGGAGTCAACCAGACGGTCGTCCACGGCTTCTCCTACGCCGAGCTGCCGGGCGTGAACTGGCCCGGATACGCCGCCTTCACCCCCTACAAGGGGACGGTCGGCTATGGAGAGTCCTGGGGCCCGCGGCATCCGACCTGGCGGCACGCCGCGGACGTGTCGGGGTATCTGGGCCGGGTTCACCAGGTGTTGCAGACCGGCCGTCCGCGCATCGACGTCGCGGTGTTCCGGCAGACCGGGTACACCGCCACCGGCATCGGCGCCTCCTGGTTCACCGCGACGGGCATCCCCCTGGGCTGGACCCACCAGTTCCTCAGCGGGCCGCTGCTCGACCTGCCCGCAGCCACCGTGCGCCACGGGCGCCTCGCACCCGAAGGCCCGGCGTACAAGGTCTTGTTCGTCGAGGGCGACTTCTTCTACGGCTCCACGGTCACCCTGGCGCTGTCCGACGCCCGCGCCCTGGTGCGCCTCGCCCGCGCCGGACTGCCCGTCGTACTGCTCGGCGCCTGGGACACCGTCGTGCCGCCCGGCGTCCCGGACAGCGGCGAGAGCGACGAACTGCGTTCCGTGGTGGCCGAGTTGCTGGCCCAGCCGCTGGTCCGCCAGATCGCCGACAAGTCGGCCGTCCCCACCGCTCTCGCCGACCTCGGAGTGCCGCCCGACGTCCGGTACGCGACCTCGTCGACCCTGCTCAACGCCCATCGTGTGGCCGACGGCGTCGACTACTACTACCTGTGCAACGGCAAGCACGCCGAGACCGTCAAGCCGCCGGTGGCCGCGATCGACCACGAGGTCACCCTGCGCCGCACGACCGCGGGCGCCGTGCCCTACCTCCTCGACCCGTGGACCGGAAAGGCCCAGCGCCTCGCCCGCTACACCGCAGACGGCGACACCGTCACCGCTCGCGTCACCCTCCAGCCCGCCGAGACCCAGATCCTGGCCCTCGGCCGCCCCGGTCTCTTCGGCGACCGCACCGGCAGGCGTCCGCACGCGGTCGACAGCGAGGCGGACGAGGTGCGCTTCACCGACGCCGGACTCGTCGTCCGGGCGACCGCGGCAGGGACGTACAGCACCGTCCTCTCCTCCGGCCGCACCGTGCGGACGACAGTCAAGAGCGTCCCCGCGCCGCTGGATCTCGCCTCCTGGCAGCTGTACGTGCAGGACTGGCGGCCCGGCGACACGGCCTACCGCACCACCGTCGTCGAGCACGAACTCACCCTCGACACGCTGCTGCCCTGGTCGCAGATCACCGAACTCGCGGACGTCTCCGGAATCGGCCGCTACCGCACCACGGTCACCCTCGACGACGGCTGGACCGGCGACCACGGCGCCCGCCTGGAACTGGGCACCGTGACCGACACCTGCCGTGTGACCGTGAACGGCCACCGCCTTGACCCCGTGGACCAGATCCATCCGGTGGTGGACCTGGGCGACCTGCTCAGGCGCGGGGTCAATGTCATCGAGGTCGAGGTCGCCACTCCGCTCTCCAATCGGCTGCGGGTCAGCGACCCCGCGGTCTACGGCGGTACGGCGCGGCAGGCATACGGGCTGCTCGGGCCGGTGCGGCTGGTGCCGTATGGCGAGGCACGGATCGGCTGACCGCACCGCGGCCCCGTCACCCGGGGCCGCCCTCGATGCCGGTGAAGCCGAGGACGCGGAGTTGTCCGAGCTGGTGAGCGGCCGCATCGACGCCGTACTCGACGTCACCGAACCCGAACCCCTCCCCGTCGGCGCCCTCGGTGCGGCGGGCGGGCCTGGTCAAGAGCGCCGGAGCGGTTCGACCGGGACCGGGTCGTCTGCCGGTCAGTCCCAGTCGGCCGAGGGTTGGCCGACCCGGCCGCCTGTGTGCGCTGACTGGACGTAGCCCTCGGGTGGCAGGGGAAGTGCGGCCACACACCGCGCCGAACACGCGTTGACCAGCAGGGGCAGAACGTCCGTGGCCACCCGCAGCGAGATCCAGACCGGGTGGAGCCCGCCGAGCTCGACCGCGCGGTCACAAACGCTGCATGAGGAGATGGCTGTCGTGCCCCAGCGGCGTGGGTCCAGGTCGTCGGTATCGAGTCCGACGACCGAACTCCCGGCAGACTGAAGCCGCGGAAAGGGGGGCCGCAGCCTGTAGTTGCCGAACAGAGTCCGCGTACTCACCGTGCTCCTGGTGAGCCTCGTGCATCTGGTGATCTCGTACGGGAACCAGTGCAGTCGGTAGGAGGTGTACGGGGTGAACTCCTCCAGGCTGGTCATCGCCCCGATCTCGGGCGGGATGCGGACGAGGTTGCTGCCGTAGAGCATGAGGTGCTTGACCGCCGTCAGCTTGACGATGGTCGGCGGCAGGGTGACGATCTGCCGCCGTTCCTGGGGGCTGAGCTCGACGAGCGGACGGAACTCCTCCCGACCGTCGGCGGCCGCCTCGTCGATGAGCGCGAGCAGATGCTGCCAGCCGGGGGCCGAGGTGTCCTGCAGTTCGGTGTGGAAACCGACGCGAGCGCGCGGATGGGAGTTGACCTGGTCGAAGCAGCGGCAGACGTCCCGGGAGGACTCACGTCCAACCGGGTTCGGATTCGGGTTCGGGTTCGGCTCCGGGCTCGATGTATCGCTCCGACGGTTCACGAAGACCTCCCGCTCCGCCTCATTCGTGATGGCGCCAACATACGGGCGCTTCACTCGACTTACCCAGCGAATTCGGCAGTAGGCAGGTCAAACCCCCAGCTGAGCTTGGGCTTTGCCCGCTGCTCGGGTGGCCGCGGCAGCTGTTACGGTCGCTGGTTGTGACGGAGCCGCTGCCTGAATTCCCCTACCATCCCGATCCCATGGCCACGGGCGCGATCCTGCCGTCCGACACGATGTGCGTCTGTTGCGGGCAAGCACGCGGATACATCTACACAGGCCCCGTCTACTCCATCGACGACCTTGCCGATCGGCTCTGCCCATGGTGCATCGCGGATGGAACAGCTGCCGGCCGCTACGAGGCCAGTTTTACCGGAGGGGCTGTCGGCGAGGACGTACCGATCGAGGTATTCGTGGCGGTGGACAGCCGTACGCCGGGTTTTACCGCATGGCAGGAACCTCAGTGGTATTTCCACTGCGGAGACGGTGCGGCGTTCCTCGGCGCGGTCGGGGCCGCCGAACTCGCCGCCCGTCCCGACGCGATCGAGACGCTCCGAAAGGAGGCCGGCGGTTGGGGATGGCCTCCGGACGAAGTGGAGCACCACCTCAGCACTTTGGACAGGGACGGCCAGCCCACCGCCTACCTCTTCCGATGCCGCGTCTGCGCAACTCACCTCGCGTACTCGGACTTTACATAGGCTTTCACGCCGCCCGCGTCCTGGCAGACCACGGGGCTCCGCCAACGGCGTCAGTGCCACTCCCACGACGGGAGTCGGTGCCGACTTCGTGATGGGCGGGGCGCCACGCCGTGGCGCGAACACCGCGAGGTGATCGACGCGATCGGCCGCTCCCGCAGCGAGCCGACCACACACATCCATCTCACATGTGGCTCACATCACATCGCGGATGTGGAACTCGTGCGAGGCCATCGGCGAACCACTGGTGTCCACGCGAACGACTTCAAGGGAAGTACATGAACCGAAGAGGCAACTGGTGACGCTCTCGCCGGGCATCGGTGCCTGGCACGGCACCCGGGACGACAACGAGCCTGCCTCCGACGCCTTGGTCGTCAAGGAGTCCTGGGAGACGCCGGACGTCTTCGCCGTGCTGTTCGACCGCCACGCCGGCGACATCCACCGCTATGTCGCCAGGCGGCTGGGCGTCGATGCGGCCGACGATCTGATGGCCGAGACGTTTGTGATCGCGTTCCAGCAGCGTCGTCGCTACGACCTCTCTCAGACCCAAGCACGTCCATGGCTCTACGGCATCGCGACCAACCTCGTCGGACGCCACCGGCGAGCCGAGGCCCGGCGCTTGCGTGCGATGTCACGTGCGGCCTCCCTGGCATCCAGCGAGGAGAGCGAGAAAAGCGAGCCCATGGAGGACCGAGTCGCCGAGAAAGTCAGCGCCGAACGCTCCTCGGCAGCACTGGCGGGCGCGCTCGCCAGGTTGCCCGCCCGTCACCGTGACGTGCTGCTCCTCGTCGCCTGGGGTGACCTCGACTACGCGGAGACCGCAGAGTCCTTGGGCATTCCCATCGGCACCGTGCGCTCACGCCTGCACCGGGCACGTGCGCAACTACGCAAGACAGTGGGCGCCCAGGATGCCCCCTCCACGGCTGCACTCCAAAAGGAGCACGATCATGGATGACCTCACTGAGCTGCGGGAATGGGAAGCCGACAACCTCCAGCTCACTCCACGGGCACGCGCCGCGGCTCGGGCCCGCCTGCTCGGCGCCATCGACCACGAAACGCGTCAGAGCACGAGAAGCCGACTCTCCCGACGCCTCGTTCTGCGCGGCGCCTTCGTCGGCGCTGCCGCCACAGCCGCGGCAGGTATCGCCGTCGCGGTCACGAGAGACGGCGACAGTGAGGGCACGCCTAACCTCACCATGCTCAGCGCAGCTCAGATCCTCCAGAAGGCTGCGGACGCCTCAAGAGCCGACCGCAGCCGGCTGCCCATCCCGCGCGACGACCAGTACTTCTACACCAGGACCTACATCGCACGGACACCCCGGAAGGGCGGCAGAACACGCACCTGGACGGACGAGAGTTGGATGTCGGTCGACGGCTCCAAGCCCTCTTTCCGGCAGGAGTACGGGAAAGTCCACCACGACCCGCCGCTCAGTAAGCATGAAGTGCGGTGGCCGCCCACTGTCTACGCCAAACTCAAGAAGTTGCCCACAGACCCTGACAAGCTCCTCGAAACGCTCCGCCACGGACAGAAGAGCACTCCGCAGACGGACCGAGACGCGTTCTTCGACGCATGTCTACTCATGCAGGGACCGCGGGTGATGCCGCCAGGGCTTCAGGCTGCCGCGTTCGGGGCACTCGCCGGCATCCCGCGGGTGCGCGTCGACCGAGATGAGGTGGACATCCTCGGCCGCCGCGGAATTGGGGTGTCCTACCCCGGCATCGACTTCACTTTCCTCTTCGACCGCGACACCTACGTATATCTGGGCATGCGGCTGAAAGGCAGCACAGTCAAGCTGGTGCACGGTCAGTGGCAGGAGACCAACCCGTATTTCGAAACGAAGGGCCTCCAGCAGATCGCCGTGGTCGACCGCATTGGCCAACGCCCCTAGGTCCTGTCGTCACATTCCCGTCGTCCGCCCGGAGGGCGGGCCCTGCGGCGTCATGGGGGTCCCCCCTGCTCGAGCGGAGTCGAGAGCTTGG